>JASLJL010000399.1 GCA_030152405.1 Gordonia sp. (in: high G+C Gram-positive bacteria)
AGTCGTACGCGGCCTCGGCCTCCGCGCGGAACCCGGTCGCCGAGAGTGCCATCGCCGACTCGACGTGATCCCACGGGTCCGTCTTGCCTCCCGGAAACCACGGGAGAGCCCCGGACGACTCCTGCATCGCCGCGATCGCCGCACCGGTCGCGTGCACAGCGCGCGCGTCGAGGACGCCGTCGACGAAGGGGACGGCCATGGTTACGCGGGTTTACGCAGGTAGATGGCCACCGACTTCCCGACGACGGGATTGAGGAGCTGTTCGCCCACCCGCGTGACCCAGGGCTTGCTCATCATGTCCCAGACCAGCATCTTGTGGTAGCCGCGGACGAGCGGATGACCGTCGTTCTCGACCCCGACTGCGCATTTGAGCCACCAGTACGGCGCGTGCAGCGCATGAGCGTGGCCGCTGCCGGTCACTTCGAGTCCCGCTGCCGCCAGCTTCTGCGCCAGTTCGGATTCCCGGTAGATGCGGACGTGTCCGCCCTCCACCTCGTGGTATTCGTCCGACAGCGCCCAACAGATCTTCTCCGGCCAGAACCTCGGCACGGTGACCGCGGCCAGGCCGCCGGGCTTGAGGATGCGGACCATCTCCGCGATCGCGGCCTCGTCGTCCGGGATGTGCTCGAGGATCTCCGACATGAGGACCACGTCGAATGAGCCGTCCTCGTACGGAAGGCCGAGCGCGTCCCCGACCTGAGTCTGCGCCACACCCGACTCCGGCACCTCACCCGCGGCGGCGAGCGCCCCGAACATCTCGGAGACGTCGGCCATGTCCTTCTCGTTCTGATCGAACGCCGTCACATCGGCGCCACGACGCAGCATCTCGTACGAGTGACGCCCCTGCCCGGCACCGATGTCGATGGCCCTGATACCAGGGCCCACGTTCAATCGGTCGAAGTCGACGGTCAGCATGTCGGTGCTCCCTGGGTGGATCGGATCGCCGCGCGGTATCGCTCGGCGGTGGCGGCCGCGACGGCCGACCAGCTGAATTGTGCGCACGCGCGCGCCCGGCCGCCTTCGCCGAGTCGGGTGCGGAGGTCGGGATCGTCGAAGAGTCGAATGAAGGCCTGCGCGAGCGCACCGGCGTCGCGCGGCTCGACGAGGATCGCCGCCTCCTCGTTCTCCCCCACCACTTCCGGAAGCGCGCCCGCGCGCGTCGCGACGAGCGGCGTCCCACAGCTCATGTGCTCGACGGCGGGCAGCGAGAATCCCTCGTACAGCGACGGGACGCACGCGATCTGCGCGCTCGCCAGGAGTTCGGCGAGTTCGGCGTCGTCGATTCCGGAGACCACGGACACCCGGTCGGCGATCGCCAATTCGTCGATCAGCCGGGCCGACGGCCCGTCGGGATCGAGCTTGGAGACGAGTGTCAGCTCCACGTGCCGCTCGGCGGCGACCTTCGCGACCGCCTCCAACAGGTACGACACGCCCTTCAGCGGAGCGTCCGCGCTGGCGACGGCGACGATCCGCCCCGCCACCCGCTCACCCCGCGGAGCGAACATCTCGGTGTCGACGCCGAGCGGGATCGTGGCGATGGCGCCGTCGGCGATCTTGAAGGCGCTGCGGATGTCCTCGTCACTGCTCCGCGAGACCGTCAACAACGACGGGATGCGACGGGCGACGCGGCCCTGCATGGCCAGGAACGAATGCCAACGCCAGGCGCTGATCTTCTTGAGCCCCTTCGCGGCCCGCACGGCGAGAGCGCGGTCCCGCGTGATCGGGTGATGGATGGTCGCGACCAAGGGGAACCCGCGCCGCTTGATGGTCAGCAGACCGTACCCGAGGCACTGGTTGTCGTGGACGACGTCGAAGTCGGCTCGCCGGCTCTTCAACAGTCGCGCGGCACGCAGACTGAACGTCAGCGGTTCGCCGAACGCGGCCGTCCACATCGCGGCCACCTCGATCCAGTCGATCCAGTCGCGGAACTCGCGCAATCTCGGCGTCCGGAAGGGATCGGGTTCTCCGTACAGGTCCAGGCTGGGGACCTTCGTCAACCGAACTCCGGCATCGATCGCCGTCTGGTCGAGTTCCGGGTACGGCTGTCCGGAGAAGATCTCCACCTCGTGCCCGAGAAGCGCCAGTTCGCGCGACAGGTGCCGGACGTAGACGCCCTGACCGCCGCAGTGCGGCTTGCTCCGGTAGGAGAGCAGCGCGATCCGCAGGCGATCGGGCGTCACGAGTTCTCCGCCGAATGCGCGGCGGCGTCGAGGTCGGACACGCTCACCAGCTTCACACGGCGGCGACCGGACTCCTTGCCCGCGGCCCGCTCGACGGCGTCGATGGCCTTCCATCCGGCGAGGTCCACCCGGCTCGCACCGCGCGAGGCGACCAGGTCCGGCACGTCGGCGGCGTCCACGGTCGGCGATGCGAGAGCGCCTGCGGCGAAGTCGGCGATGATCGACTTCGCGGCCTCTTCGCCGCAATGTCGATTGCGACCGATGCCTCCCGACGGTCCGCGCTTGATCCAACCCGCCACATAGAGCCCGGGGATCACGGCGCCGTCGGGCGCCTCGAGCACCCGGCTGTCGCTGTTCGGGACCACCGCGCGATCGTCGTCGAACGGCAGCCCGGGCACCGGACGGCCACGGTAACCGACGGAACGGACGACCATTCCCGCCTCGATCTCACCGGCGACGTCGGTGGGTTCGATCCGGCCGTCGGCGACGTAGCGGTTCCGGACGAAGGCGATCTTCTCCACTCCGTCGGAGCCGATGATCGCGGTCGGCGAGGTGAGGAACTCGAACACGATCCGGCGGTCGGCCCCGCCGGTGGCCTGCTCGGCGAACTCGCGAGCCAACCGGATCTTGGTGGCGATCACCGAGTCGAGCGATCCGTCGGCCTCCGCGGCAGCGGCCTCGTCCGACAGGACCAGTTCGTCGGGCATCACGATGTCGACGCCCGTGAGGTCCCGCAGCGACAGGAACTCGCTGTTGGTGAACGCACCGTGCTCGATCCCCCGGCGGCCCATCACGACGACCTCGCGGACCGCCGATTCCCGGAGCGCGGCGAGCGCGTGATCCGCGATGTCGGTACGCGCCAGCTCGTCGGGGTCGGACACCAGGATTCGCGCGACGTCGAGCGCCACGTTCCCGTTGCCGACGATCACGGCACGTTCGGCGGACAGGTCGAAGGTGTGCTCGGAGTAGTCGGGATGACCGTTGTACCAGGCGACGAAGTCGGTCGCCGCGATCGAGCCGGGCAGATCCTCACCGTCGATGCCGAGACGGCGGTCGTGCGGGGCGCCCACCGCGTACAGCACCGCGCCGTATCGTTCACGCAGTTCGTCGCCGGTGATGTGGGTGCCGACCTCGACGTTGAGGTGGTACGTGAAGTTCGCCTTCTTCTCCACCGCGGCGAACGTCGACTCGACGCCCTTGGTCTTGGCGTGATCCGGTGCGACACCGGCCCGCACGAGGCCGTACGGAGTCGGCAGACGGTCGTACATGTCGACCTTGATCTGCCGCTTCTTGACGAGCTCCTCCGCTGCGTAGAACGCGGCGGGACCGGCGCCGACGATCGCGATGCGCAGTTCCTCGCCCTCGGGGAGCTGCGGCGGCTTCGGGTGACGGACGAGTCCGCCGTCCACGTCGTGGTCCTTGTAGTAGTCGGCGTTGATCTGCAGGTACGGCTCGTCCTTGGCGTCGAGCTGATCGTCCGGGAAGATCGCGTCCACCGGGCACTCGTCGATGCAGGCGCCGCAGTCGATGCAGGTGTCCGGGTCGATGTAGAGCATCTCGGCGGTGAGGAAGTCCGGCTCGTCCGGTGTCGGGTGAATACAGTTCACCGGGCATACGGCCACGCAGGTACCGTCGTTACAGCAGGGGCGGGTGATTACATGCGCCATCGGTCTTCCTCCGTCGGCCGGGTAGCAGCTAGCCACAGGTGAACGTGTTCTAGTTTTGCCTTGAGCGTAGCGCAACCCTGGCGCGACGCGGAGAAGGCCGTCGCACAGCTCCGCCCCGCGTCGGTCCGACACGAGGAGAACCTGCCGTGAGCACACTGTACGAGTACGAGCCGATGGCTCCGCGCAAGGCCGACGCACCGTCGTTCACAGCCGACTATCGGGTGCGGACCGGCGACATCGATCAGGAGATGCGCGTCCGCCTCGACGGCCTCGCCCGCTATCTGCAGGACGTGGCCAACGACAACATCGCGGTCACCGACTTCGCCGACAGCGATCCCTTCTGGATCATCCGACGCACCGTGATCGACGTGATCGAGCCGCTCACGTGGCCGTCGGACTTCCAGGTGGAACGCTGGTGCGGTGCGTTGTCGACCCGATGGACCGACATGCGGGTGACTCTCCGCGGGACCGCCCAGACCAATCGGTTCAACCCCGAGCCCCGCCCGGACGGACTGGTCGAGACGAACGCGTTCTGGATCAACATGACCGAATCGGGCATGCCCGCTCGGATCAGCGACACCGCCATGGACACGCTGACCAAGATGACCGACGAGCATCGCCTCCGCTGGAAGGCGATGAATCCCGGCGTCGCGCCCGACCCCGCCGACGTCGAACTCCCCGACCGCGAGCACGTTCTTCGAAGCACCGACTTCGACCCGTACCGGCACCTGAACAACGCGGCCTACTTCGCCGCCGTCGAAGACGAGTTGGTCGATCACCTCGATCTGCTCGAGGGCCCGCACCGGGCGGTCATCGAGTACCTGCGTCCGGTGACCCCCGGGGTACCGATCACGGTGCGACGCGTCCGCGAGGCCGACTGCCTGCTGATGTGGATGCTCATCCCGGATGACGACGGCGCGCTCGTGACCGCGGCGTCCGTCTCGGTCGCGAAGATCCCCGCTTCCGCCACGTCGGCGAACGACTGACGCCGGACTAGTACGCGCCGGTCAAGATCATCCCCATGAGTTTGATCGGTGCCGCGCACGCATCGCCCGCGGGAGGTGCGGCCGGCTCCACCCACCACGTGTAGATCCCGCCGCTCGGAGCTTTCGCCGTCACCCCGCAGACGCCGGGCCGCTTCGGATCGCGAGCGGAGAAGGCCGCGTTGCTCTGGACCTGGATGTTCTCGGTGGTGAATCCGAGCCGCTTGGCGGTGTCCTTCTCGTGGTTGTACGAGCCCCACTCGAACCAGTTGAACATCACGTCGACCACTCCCGGAGTCGTGACGACCCACCGACAGTTGGCGCCGAAGAACCCCGGCGCGGCGACGCGGCCGCCGACGGCCTGGCCGATCGCGGTCGCCGGCAGCACCTCGCACTCGGCCAGCAGACGTTCGAACCTGTCGGTGTCGACGTGCCCGGTGTCGGATCCGACGTCTCGGCCTTGCCGCACCGGTGTCCCGTCCACTGTGCAGGCTCCGACGCCGAGCACTGCTGTCGCGACGAGTGCGGCAGCGGCGAGCTTCCTGCCGAGTACGCCGTTCATTCGGCCCCCTTCACCACGAACTGCGCGACGGCTTTGGCCCCGGCGCACACCTTGTCGGTCGGCATCGTCGACTGCCTGTTCGCCACCGGCGCGGCCACGGAGATCTCGATGAAGTCGGCGTCCCAGGACACTCCGACCTCGCAGATGTTCCCCGAGTGCGCGATGAACCCGGGCCGGCC
>JASLJL010000430.1 GCA_030152405.1 Gordonia sp. (in: high G+C Gram-positive bacteria)
GTCGACCCGCGCCGCCGCGAGGCCGCCGGAGACGAGCACCGGCGGGATGCCGACGCCCGGCACCGTCGCGCTGCCGGCCAGCACCAGGTTCTCGATGGTCGGCCACCTGTTGCGGGTCCGGAACGGTCCCGTCTGCGCGGCGGTGTGCGCCGCCGAGAAGGGAGTCCCCGCAGGCAGACCCGATCGCTCCCACGTGCGCGGGTGATCGACCCGGAGTACCCGCAGTGCGTCGATGCCGGGGTACCCGCGCGCCGACAACGTCCCGAGGACCTCGTCGACGTACGGGCCGGCCAGCGCATCCCACGGCAGATCGGCCGAGTTCAGATTCGGGGTCGGAGCGAGGACCGAGACCGACTCGAGGCCGTCGGCGACGAAGGCGTCGGGATCGCCGACCGCGCTGCGCGTGATCAGGAAGGAGCCGTCGGACATGGGAGACCCGTTGCGGCCGGTGATCTCGGTGAACGTCGTGGTCCACGCGCCGCCGAAATCGAGGGTGTGGTGCCCGGACCGCCACGTGTCGGTGACACCGACGGGTAGGACGCCGTGTGCCACGACGGCGCTCGGCGAGTAGGTCAGACGCCGCAGGCGACGACTCTCGCCGGTGAGGCGGGCGACGGCGTCGCGTTCGAGGGTCGACACCACCGCGTCCGCGCCGATCGGACCGGACGAGGTCTCGACCGCGACGATCCGACCGCCGGAGTCCCTGGTGAAACCGGTCGCGGTGGTCGAGAACTCGATGCGCACGCCGGCGTCGACGAGTGCCGAGGCGAGGACGTCTCCCACTCGACCCATGCCGCCGCGCGCCGACCAGACGCCGCGGCCGATGTCCATGTCGGGGATGATCGCGTAGATCGCGCGAGCCCGGTGCGGCGGCACGCCCGCGTAGAGGGCCTGGAAGGTGAACGCCCGCTGCAACCGCTCGTCGGAGACGAACCGGCTGATCGCGCCGGTCAGCCCGCCGAGAGTCCGAAGCTTCGTCAATTCGAGAGCCGCGCGACGGGTACGACGGTCCGCGAGATCGGCCAGACCGTCGAAGTTTCGGTCGATGAACACGTCGAACTCGGCGTCGTACACCCGGCGGAGCCAGGTGAGGAGCTCGGCGACCTCGGAGCCGGACCGCTCGCCGAACGTCGCTGCGACCGCGTCGGGGATCGACGTCACGTCGTGCGGGATCCCCAACGACGAGCCGTCGTCGTAGTTCATCACGTAACCGGGGTCGACTGGCGTCAAGGCGAGTCGGTCCCGCGCCTGCTGTTCGTCCACTCCGACGGCGGCCAACACGTCGACGAGCAGACCGGGCATCGTGAGGACGGTGGCCCCGGTGTCGAATCGATGGCCGTCGATCGTCTCGGTTCGGACGAGTCCACCCGCGGTGGGGCCGGACTCGACGATCGTCACGTCCGCGCCGGTGCGCCGGAGACGGGCCGCTGCGGCCAGCCCCGACAGTCCGGCGCCGATCACGACGACGTGCGGTGTCCCCATGCTCACTTGCTCCGACTGGTCACGCGGTGGGCCATCGCGGTGAGGTCGGCGCGGGCCGGAGCGGGGCAGTCGAGCGCGTCGATCCGAGCCAGGCCCGCATCGCGACGCCGAGCGATCTGCCGCTCGATCTCCGCGAGGGCGCCGGAGCGGATGAGGGCCTCGCGTGCGGCGGCGAGTTCCGTGTCGTCGAGCGGGCGGCCGATGCTGTCGCGGAGGAGTCGGGCGTCGGCGTCGGAGGCCGAGTCGAGCGCGACGGCGAGCAGGGCGGTCCGCTTGCCCGCGACCAGGTCGTCGCCGGACGGCTTGCCGGTCTCGGCGGGATCGCCGAACACTCCGAGAACGTCGTCGCGAAGCTGGAACGCGATGCCGAGGTCGATGCCGAGGCCGTGCAGCTCACGTCGCAGCTCGGCGGACGCACCCGCGAGTGTCGCCCCGAGTTCCAGCGGGCGCGCGACCGTGTACGCGGCGGTCTTGTAGGCCATGACGCGTTCCGCCGCGGTCAGCGACTCGTCGCCGGAGACCTCGTTGGTGATGTCCAGGAACTGGCCCGCGAGCACCTCCGTCCGCATCTGCGCCCACACGACCGACGCCTCGAACGGGATCGGCCGGTGGGGCGGGCGCTGAGCGTCGGCGGCCGTCGGCAGCACTCCGTGGAACAAGTCGTCTGCCCAGGCGAGGGCGAGATCGCCGATCAGGATCGCGGCGGAGTCGCCGTAGTGGCCGGAGTCGGCAGTCCACTCGCGGTCGCGGTGCAGGCTCTCGAACCGGCGGTGAACCGTCGGTCGGCCGCGCCGGGTGTCGGACCGGTCGAGGATGTCGTCGTGGACGAGTGCGCACGCCTGAATCAGCTCGATGGCGGCGCAGACGCGAAGAGTCTCCGCGAGCTCGTCCGGACTTTCACTCAGGTTGATTTTAAGGCCGCCGGCGGTGTCTGAGACGGGCGACGCGCACTGTCGACCCGCGAACACGAACAGTGGACGCACGCGTTTGCCGCCGGTCATCACGAAGTCGCGCAGGGCCGTCCCGCCGTCGGCGACGGTCGGGTAGATCGACTCGAGGATCGGCGCGGTGGCCTGGAAGAACCCGTCGAGCACGTCGTCGACTGCCGCGGGCAGGTCCGTCAGATTCACCACGTCAGCAACCCTACCGGTGGGCGGCGGGGTGACCGCACTCACGCTCACGCGACGTCGGGCGTCGCGCGATACGCCTCATCGCTGCGCCTCAGGCCGTGCCGCCGGGGCCGCGGGGCGTTCGTCCGTATGATCGGGGCGTGAGTGAACGCAACGTCTCGTCGGCGCCCGCAGCACGCGGGCAGTCCGTCGTCGAACGGATCGGTGGTCCGCACAGCGGCCCCGTGCCGTTCTCGGTCGAATTCTTCCCACCCCGTGACGAGGCGGCCGAAGCCCGCCTGTGGCGTGCTGTGAGAGTGTTCGAACGAATGAACCCGGCGTTCGTATCCATGACGTACGGCGCGGGCGGCTCCACGCGTGACCGCACCGTGCGCATCGCGGGTGAGCTAGCGACCGAGACCACGCTGTTGACGGTCGCGCACCTGACCGCTGTGAATCACAGTGTGGACGAGCTTCGCGCGCTCGTCGGCGCGTACGCCGACAAGGGCATCGTCAATCTCCTCGCGTTGCGCGGCGACCCGCCCGGCGATCCGCTCGGGGAGTGGACCAAGCATCCCGACGGCGTCGAGTACGCGTCCGAGCTCGTCGAACTGATCGACTCACTCGGCGACTTCCACACCGGCGTCGCGTCGTTCCCAGAAGGTCACCACCGGTCGCCGAGCCTCGAGTCGGACACCGAGAACCTCGTCCGCAAGCTGCGTGCCGGGTCCGAGTACTCGGTGACCCAGATGTTCTTCGACGTCGACGACTACTTCCGTCTCCGCGACCGCGTGGTCGCCGCAGACCCGGAGCAGGGCGCGAAGCCGCTGATCCCCGGACTGATGCCGATCACCTCGCTCGCCTCCGCCCGTCGCATGACGGAACTGTCGGGCAGCACGATCCCCGCGGACGTCGAGCGGCGTCTCGTCGCGGCGGCAGGCGACGGTCCCGAGGAGGACAAGGCCGCGATCCGCGAGGTCGGCATCGACCTCTGCACCGAGATGGCTCAGCGACTGATCGACGAGGGCGCGCCCTGCCTGCACTTCTGCAGCCTCAACTTCACCAAGGCGACGAGCGAGGTGCTCGAGCGGATCGGCATCGACACCCGCGGCGCCCTCGCAGGCGTCTGACTGCTCCCGCCGGCGGTCGAGCCGAGCTGAGCTGAACCGGTGGTTGAGCCGACTCCGAGCCGCTAGGCGAGGCGTCGTGTCGAAACCCGGTGACCCGCGCCGGAAGCCCGTCGACTCCGCTCAAGAACGGGCAACGCTGGAGTACAGGCCGAAGCGGTTCAGTCCGAGGTGGACGGACCGACCTTGTCGGCCACCTTCTGCAGCGGTTTGGGGAGGGGCTTGGACGGCTGTGAACTGCCCGGCC
>JASLJL010000441.1 GCA_030152405.1 Gordonia sp. (in: high G+C Gram-positive bacteria)
TCCCGAGGCGGGCCGTTCGTCGTCGGGGGACCGATCCGGCTCAGTACGGAGCTCTGACGCCCGGTTTGCACAGCAGGCCGACGCCGTTGCGGCCAATCCTCGTCAGGATCAACGCAAGCGGTCTCGACCCCTTCAGCTTCAGCTTTCGTCGCAGCCGGTCGGGGTCCACATCGAGTCCGCGGACGAGGATCTCCAGGCTCCCGCAGTCGTGGGCGGCGAGTGCGCCCCTCAGCAGCTTCTCGGTGACGCCCACCTGGTCGATCACCCGGAACCCTCGTTCCCCCGCGGGAACGACGGAGCCGGTCAGATAGGCGATCTGCGGATCGAGCTGGCGGAGTCCGTGGCGGTGGGCGTAGTGCTGGACGAGTCCGGCCCGGACCACGGCGCCGTCGGGGTCGACGATCCACTCGTCGACGCCGGGATCGTCGATGTCGTCGGGGTCGTCGGACGTCAGTTCGACGGCCCTGACCACGGAGTCGACGGTGCGCAGGACGGTCGCTCGTCTGGCGGGCAGATCGTCGGCTTCGGTCCACAGGCACGCTTCGCGGACACCGCCGTCGAGTGAGGTGACCTGCACGCGGCACTCGACGCCGAAGCGATCGTGCAGCATGCGGTAGTCGAGGCCGGGCGAGCACTTCACCACCAGCGGTCGACCCGCGTACACCGACAGCAGTTCGAGGAGCGGAGGATCGAGTTCGTCGAGCCGGAAGGTGCGCCCGCGCGCATTTCGACGGGCCGGATCGGCGATCACGACGTCGGCCGTCGACGACGGCGACAGTGCGTTCGCCTTCGCCAACTGCACGCGGTCGAAGCCGCGCAGGTTGTGGGACGCCATGGCGAGTCGGACGTCATCGAGGTCGCTGCCGATGACTCCCTCGATGCCGTCCTGGGCCGCTAGCGACAGCAGTTCGGCGCCGACGGAACAGGTCACGTCGTGCACCACCGCGCCGGGATGACGGGCCGCGAGGTTGGCGGCGCGATGTGCGGCCACCGCGGTGGGCGTGGCCTGCTGCAGCGCGGTGTCGCTGAGCAGCAGAGTCTCGGGGTGTGAGAGCTTTCCGACGGCTCGACGACGGGCCCGCACCGTCTCGACGAGGGCCGCCTCATGCGGTGCGTACCGACTGCGGAGTTCGGGAAGGTCCTTGAGCAGCGACGCGTCGGTCAACGGCAGCGACGACGCGGTCTCGAGCGCCTTCTCGCCGTACCGCGAGGTCAGGAATGCGACGTCGTCGAGACTGAACGCGAAAGCCACGGCTAGAACGACGTGTAGAAGAAGTACACGGTCCCGTTGGAGGAGGCGACCGCGACCGAACCCCACGGGGAGACGGCGACGCCGCTCGCCGAGCCGGTGGCGCCGGCGAGCGGGAACGACCGCTTCGTCGCGCCCGTCGCGGCGTCGAACTCGGTGAGCTCGAGAGCCTCGGCCTTCCGCGTGACGGCCCACAGGACGCCGCCCGCGGTCTGCGTGCCGGGGCCTGCGGTCCGGACGTCGGCCCGCCGGGCGACCTGCTCCACGGTGGCGCCCTTGTCGCGGAGAATCGTCAGCGGGGTGCCGGCCTGGCCGGTCGGGACGAGCGTGCCGTCGGGTGCGACCGACAACGATGTGAATCCGCGTGAACCGAGATCGTGCGACCAACGGACGTCACCGGTGCCGGCGTCGAGGGCGTACAGCTTGCCGTCGCGTCCGAACGCGTATGCAGTGGACCCGTCGGCCGACAGCGTGATCGGTCCGGTGATCCCGCCCCCGACGTCGGCGGTCCACAGATCGGTGATCGCCCCGTCGTCGTAGGTCATGGCCTTCACCTGAGAGTTCCGCGCGCCCTGCGGGAAGAAGTCGACGAACAGGCGCTTGGCGGCGAGATCGAGGGCGGGCGGGGCCGAGATCGCGCAGCCCGGGGCGCCCGTCTCACAGTCGGCGAGGCCGACGGTGGGATCGGTGTGGGTGTCTGCTCGCAGACGCGCTTCGGGCGCGGTGAGATCGCCGGTCTGCGAGTTCAGAAGGACGATCTGTCCCTGCGTGGTCGCGACCAGGATTCGGCCGGGGGCCGCGAATTTGGCGGCGAGCGGCGCGCCGAACGTGCGGAATCGCCAGCGGACCGCCCCGCCGCCGTTGAACGCGAAGAACGTTCCGGCCTCACCGATGTACGACTGGCCCATCTGATCGAAGGCCGGCGTGGTGAGCGGTGCCGACTCGCCGAGGCGTTTGCAGTAGTTCTTGCGTCCGGCGCGTTGATCGAAGACGTTGAAGTTGCAGCCGGACGGGCTCGCCGACAGGACTGCTACGTCACCGCTGCCGTTGATGGAGAGGGGAGAAGTGACGTCGCCGCCGGAGTCCCGATTCCACAGCTCCCTCAGTCCGGCGGGCGCCTGCGCGTAGGAGAAGTTCGAATTCGCCGCGTTGCCGCCGAACATCGACCACCCGGATGCGGCGTTCTGGCGGACGTCCGTGTGACCGTCGGAGCAGGCGGTCGCGACGAGGGCGACGACGGCCGCGAAGACTCCTGCGACAAGCAGGCGTGAGCCGCGTCGTCGGCGGGCTGCGCGGGTCATCTGCACTCCTGACGTCTGCCGGTCGGCGGGGTCGCCGGGCATGGAAGGTTCGCGCACGACTCTATCGCGGATGGATCCGCCCGATTCCTCAGGCCGCGCGTGGTGGATTAGGGTTTCACCTCATGACCACCATGTGGAACGCGTCCTACCGTTCGCGCTGGCGCGCAGGGCGAGACCGTGACCCCGAGCAGGCTCGTTTCCTGACGCTCGACTCGCTCCGTTGGATCAAGCGCAACAAGGCGTGGACGCCGTGGTACCTGGTTCGTTATTACCGCCTCGCGCGCTTCCGCATGGCCAACCCGCACATCGTGCTCCGCGGCATGGTGTTCCTCGGGAAGAACGTCGAGATCCATTCGACACCGCAGTTGGCGCGCATGGAGATCGGTCGATGGGTCCACATCGGTGACGGCAACTCGATTCGCTGCCATGAAGGCAGCCTTCGCATCGGCGACAAAGCGGTGTTCGGTTGCAACAACGTGGTGAACGCCTATTTGGACATCGAAGTCGGCGGGTCGAC
>JASLJL010000458.1 GCA_030152405.1 Gordonia sp. (in: high G+C Gram-positive bacteria)
CGGGCACCGACAGGTAGCCGAGGTCCTGGGCGATCTGCATGTTGCGGACCATCGATCGCCCGACGAAGGTGACGCGACGGCCGTGCCGGTGAGCGACGTCGACGATCTGCTGGATGCGGTGCACGTGGCTGGCGAACGACGCGACGATCACTCGTTGACGCGCCTTGCCGATCACGTTGTCGAGGACGCCGCCGATGTCGCGCTCGGGCGTCACGAATCCGGGGACCTCGGCATTGGTCGAGTCCACCAGGAAGAGGTCGACGCCCTCGTCGCCGAGCCGCGAGAAGCCCGCGAGGTCGGTGAGACGGCCGTCGAGCGGCAGCTGGTCGAGTTTGATGTCGCCGGTGTGCAGGACCAGTCCCGCGGGAGTGCGGATCGCGACGGCGACGGCGTCCGGGATCGAGTGGTTGACGGCGAAGAACTCGCAGTCGAACGAGCCGAAGTCCTGCCGGTCGCCCTCGGCCACCTGGATCAGCTTGGGACGCAGACGGTGTTCCCGACACTTGGCGGCGACCAGCGCGAGCGTGAAGCGTGATCCCACGACGGGGATGTCGGCGCGCATCTTCAGCAGGAACGGCACCGCACCGATGTGATCCTCGTGGCCGTGCGTGAGGACGACGGCCTCGATGTCGTCGGTGCGGCCCTCGAGGTAACTGAAGTCGGGCAGGATCAGGTCGACGCCCGGCTGCTGGTCTTCAGGGAACAGGACGCCGCAGTCGACGATCAACAGCTTCCCGTCGTACTCGAAGACCGTCATGTTGCGGCCGATCTCACCGATGCCGCCGAGCGCGACCACGCGCAGTCCACCCGCTGCCAACGGCTTGGGCGCGGTGAGCCGGTCGATGATGTCGCCGGTCACGCCGATGCCGGTGGCCTCGGGGACGGCAGGTTTGTTGTTCTTCTTCGACGGCGCCTGAGCCTTGTCGCTCGGCGGCCCCGCCGGTCGTCCGGCACGGCGACGTCGCTGTGCTCCCGCCATGTCAGATCACCTCCGCTGCGCGCAGATCAGCGATGAGCGCTTCGATCGCGGGACCATCCGCGGCCACCTGGGGCAATCGCGGGTCGCCGACGTCGAGTCCGGTGATGCGCAGTGCTGCCTTGACCATGGTGACTCCTCCGAGACGGCTCATCGCGTCGACCAGCGGCGCCATCGAGCGTGAGAGTGTGCGAGCGCGGTCGAGATCGCCCGCGGCCGCGGCGTCACGCAGTGCGGCGAGACGATCCGGGACCAGATGTCCGATGACACTGACGAACCCGGAAGCGCCGACGGACAGCCACGGCAGGTTGATGCCGTCGTCGCCGGACAGGTACTCCAGATCGGTTCTGGCCATCACCGTGGCGCCCGCGTGCAGGTCGCCCTTGGCGTCCTTGACGCCCTTGATGTTCGGGTGCTCCGCGAGCCGCACGATCGTGTCGGTCTCGATCGGGACCACGGACCTCGGCGGGATGTCGTACAGCAGGACGGGCAGGTCCGTGGCGTCGGCGACGGCGGTGAAGTGCGCGTACAGACCGGCCTGCGGGGGCTTGCTGTAGTACGGCGTCACGACGAGCACACCGTGCGCGCCGATCTCGGCGGCGTCGCGGCATCGACGGATCGTCTCCGCAGTGTCGTAGCTGCCCGCGCCCTGGATCACCCGGGCGCGATCGCCGACGGCGTCGAGGACGACTTTGAGGAGTTCGGTCTTCTCGGGAACGGTGGTGGTCGGCGACTCGCCGGTGGTGCCGGAGACGACGAGGCCGTCACAGCCTCGTGACACGAGCTGATCGGCGAGCTCGGCCGCCTTGTCGTAGTCGACCTCGCCCTTCGCGGTGAAGGGGGTCACCATTGCCACCGAGACGGTTCCGAACGGGTGTTGAGCGCGCCCTGCGTCAGCGGTATCCATGCCGCTCAGGCTACCGCCTGGGCGGGTGTGATCTGCGTCAGCCCTCGAAAACGAATGGCGATGTCGCGACGTGGGTTCCGTCCGCGAGCTCACCGATTTCGAAGTCGCCGAAGGCCGTCGGAGCGACGTCGGCCAACTGCCGCAGGCATTCGACGGCGAGCTGCCGGATCTCGACGTCGGCGTGCTCGGTGGCCCGCATGCCGATGAAGTGTCGCCACGCGCGGTAGTTGCCGGTGACCACGATGCGTGTCTCGGTCGCGTTGGGCAGCACCGAGCGGGCGGCCTGGCGGGCTTGCTTGCGCCGCAGGATCGCGTTGGGGACGTCGTCGAACTTCGCCTCCAGCGCGGTGAGGAGTTCGGTGTACGCCGCCCGTGAGGCGTCGGTCGCCTGGACGAACAGCTCTTCGAGCCGCTCGTCGCCCGCGATCGCGGGCGGCGCGACGACGTTCGAGTCGTGTTCAGGGACGAATCGCTGTGACAGCTGCGAGTACGAGAAGTGGCGATGCCGGATGAGTTCGTGGGTGCACGACCGCGAGATCCCGGTGATGTAGAAGGTGACCGTGGAGTGCTCGAACAGCGACGTGTGGCCCACTTCGAGGACATGGCGCAGATAGCCCGCGTTGGTCGCCGTTCGCGGGTTCGGCTTGTCCCAGCTCTCGTAGCAGGCGCGGCCGGCGAACTCGATGAGGGCTTCGCCGCCGTCGGTGTCGGTCTCCCAGTCGACGTCGGCCGGCGGAGTGAACTGCGTCGCGGCCACCAGTTGAACTTTCAGC
>JASLJL010000464.1 GCA_030152405.1 Gordonia sp. (in: high G+C Gram-positive bacteria)
TGACCTCGTCGATCTCCGCCCGCAGGTCCTCGGGATACAACTCCGGAGCTCCGTCGCGGTGGAACTCCGTCCACTCCAGCGAGAAGTCGATCGTGATCTGCGGGAAATCGTTGGTGACGACCGCCCCGGTCGGCACGTCGACGATGGCCGGGACGGTGATGCCCTTCTCGTAGCCGGGCACACGTGCGAAGTACGCGTCCTGCAGTCGTGGGATCTGGAGCACCGGGTCGAGGTGGCCGGGATCGAGATCGAACGTCCACGACCGCTTGTCGTGCGTCGGGCCGCACACGCCCATGCTGATCGCGTTCTCCAGACCCAGGAGCCGGCGAACGATGATCGTCCGGTTGGCCCAGGGGCAGGCGTACGAGACCACCAGGCGATAGCGGCCGGCCTCGACCGGATACCCGTCGGAGCCGTCGCGCGTGATGCGCGTCTCGATGTAGCGGGTGTCCCGCTCGTACGGCTGATTCGCCTCGACGTATGTGCCTTGCTCTGCCATGATCACAACCCTTCGAATGCTCGGCCGAGTTCAACGTCGACGTCGATGAGACGCGCCTTCTTGACCTCGGGCTTGTCGACCTCGTCGGCGACGAACCGGGCGATCACCCGTCGGATCTCGTCGTCGACCTGGGCCAGGTATCGGATGATGGATCCCCGGATGTTGTGCGACGCGACGTCGACGAACACGTCGCGCGGCCGCGGCGTCTCGACTTCGATCCGCAGCTGCAGGGGCTCCGCGCACCGGACCGACAGTGGAAGCGTGACCAGACCGTCGACGTCGTACCGGATCCGATCGACCTTCAGATCGACCACGAGGCCGATGGACAACGGCAGTTTGACGGTGAAGGTGATCGTGTCGGCGACCTGTCGCGTGATCTCCGGTTCGTCGATCTTCACGTTCGCCTGGACCTTGACCACACCGCCGGGCCCGGACGCGATCGGTCCCACCTGGAACTCCTCGCCCGCGATCGCGGTGAACGCCGAACCGATCCGCTCCTCGGTGACGGCCACCTCGAAGAATCGGCGGCCGAACTGCTCGTACGTCAGGTACGCGCGGCCGTCATCGGTTCGCGGTGTCGGTGCGGCCACCTCGTGGACCTCGCTGTCTTCCAGATCGGAGTCCTCGTCGAGATACACGGCGTCGTCCAGCTCGTCGAGGATCTCGTCCTGCGTCACTTCTTCGGAAACGTTCTCGGACACCGTTACATCGTGCCGCATCCTCGCCCGAATCGCCTAGCGTCTGCTCGCGTCCGGCACACGCGGGCCGCACGGCCTCCCCGGCACGGTGGTGAGCTCGAAATGCCACCACTCGTTGTCGAACGTCCGGCACAGGCCGTACCGGAAACCGTTGCGCTGCAACCAGGACGCCCCTGCGCGCGGTCCGACGTCGATCGCGTCGCCCGTCACGTGGGTGGATTTCGACGGCGGCAGCACCCAGCGACGAGCCGCCTCCGGACTCCCGTACTCGCGAACGCCGTCGCGCCAGAGCCGGTTCTGCTCGGCCCACGACCTCTTGCCCGACGTGACGTGCATCGGCACGCCCGCCCGCCCCGCATCCGTTCTCGCGATGGTGTACGCCGCGGCGAGCAGCGGCGACAGTCCCGCCGTGCCCGGCGCCAGGCGGACGCCGAGAATGCTCGCCGCGGACGAGGCGTGGGCCGGCGGCGCGCAGACGACCAACAGCCCGACAGCGGCTATCAGGGCGGCGACGCTCCTTCTCATGCGTCGTCACCGACCCATTCGGCATAGAACGGCGGCATCTCCGAGGCACGCGCGGTGAAGTCGGGTGTCCGCTTCTCGACGAACGCCCGAACCCCTTCCGCGCCGTCGCCGACGCTCGTGTAGAACATCGCCAGCGAATCGACACGGTGAGCGTCGGCCGGGTGAGGCATCGCGGCGTTGCGGAACATCATCTGACGCATCAGCGCCACCGACATCGCGGAACGACCCGCGGTCCACTCGTCCGCGAGACGACGAGCCGCATCGAGCAACTCCTCCGGCTCGTGCACCGACCGCACGAGGCCGACGTCCTGCGCCGCGTCGGCGTCCAGGATGTCGGCGCGATACACCAGGTCGAGCGCGGTCGGCATGCCGACGACTCGCGGCAGGAACCACGTCGAGCACGCCTCCGGCACGATGCCGAGTCGTCCGAACACCAGCCCGAACCGCCCCTTGGTCGAGATCAGTCGCGCGTCCATCGCGAGGGTCATCGTCGCGCCGATCCCGACCGCCGCGCCGTTGATCGCCGCGATCACCGGCTTTCGGCATGCGTGGATCGCGAGAGTCACCCGACCCCCGGTGTCGCGGATCCGATCGATGCCGGGAGCATCGAGATCGGCCATGTCGGCGAGCGACGGTGTCGCCGTCGGGTCGAGCCCGAACACATTGCCGTCCCCCGACAGGTCCATGCCCGCGCAGAAGGCCCGGCCCTCGCCGGTCACCACGACGGCGCGGATCGCGTCGTCGTCGTTGACGGCGACGAAGGTCCGCTCCAGGTCGTCGGCCATCTCGACGGTGAATGAGTTGAGGTGATCCGGGCGACTCAGGATCACTGTCAGGATCCCGTCCTGCACCTCATGTCTGAGCGTGGTGAAGTCCATGGTCCGACTCTAGTGAAGAAGTCCGGGGATGCCGGTGCAGGATGCGGAGTTCGCGAGTGGACCGGGTCATCGCCACGTACCGGTCGACGGCCCCGGTGACGCCGTCACCGAACGCTCCCGGATCGACGAGGACCACGAGATCGAACTCCAGTCCCTTGGCGTCAGTCGGTGACAACGACCGCACCCGGGGTCGATCGGGCAGGTCCGTCGCCCCGATCACACATACCGTGCCGTCATTCGCGGCCGTCCACTCGTCGAGTGTCGCCTCGAGGTCGGCGACGTCGCCGTACCCGACCGGGATGCCCGACGACCGCACGGACGTCGGCACCGTGACGTCGGGCAGGGCCGCGCGGACAGTGGGCCCCGCGAGCGCCATGATCTCCTCCGGAGTGCGGTAGTTGACGGTCAGCGTCTTCTCGACGATGTGGGCCAGCCCCACTCGCTGCAGTCGGTCGGTCCACGACTCGGTGAACCCGTCGCGGGCCTGCGCCCGGTCTCCCACCACGGTCATGCTCCCCGACGGACAGCGTTCGGCGAGCATTCGCCACTGCGCGTCGGTCAACTCCTGCGCTTCGTCCACCACGATGTGGGCGAACGGGCCGGCGAGCGCGTCCGGCTCGGTCGTCGGCAGACCCGCTTCGTCGACGATGACGCTCTGGATGTCCTCGGCGCGGAGCATCGTCGCCAGGCTGCCGCCGTCGTCGGCGGCTTCGATCAGATCGTCGACGACGCTGTCCATCACCCGCCGTCGGTCTGCGGCGTCCCGGCGTGCCCGCGACACGCGGCGGGTCGCGGCCGAGTCGCCCAATCGACGCCGCGCCGCGTCGAGCAACGGCAGGTCGTCGACCGTCCAGGTCGCCGTCTCATCACGACGACACAGTCGGGCCTCCTCCTCCGTCAGGTGCGGCATGCATCTCCGCAGGTAGGCGGGCACTCGCCACAGATCCGCGACGAGATCCTCGGGTTCGACGAGCGGCCACGCTCTGGCCAGCTCGCGGCGCAGATCCGCATTGCGGCGCAGATCGGCTCGCAGCCGGTCCGCGTCCACGTCGGCGTCGCGACCGTCGACGAGGATGTCGACGAGTGCGTCGAGCACGTCCTCTCGAACCTCGTTGTGGAGCGGACGCGGCCCGACCGCGGCCATCGCCTCCGCCCAGTCCGACGGACTGAGCCAGTACACCCCGTCGTCGGTCTCGATGTCGGTCCCCGCGCGTGGCGGCTCCTCGTAGAAG
>JASLJL010000472.1 GCA_030152405.1 Gordonia sp. (in: high G+C Gram-positive bacteria)
CCATCTCCGCCTTCGACGCGCCGAGAGCCTTGGCGGCGGCCTTGAGCGACAGCTTCTCCGGCACGGGGACGACGGCCACAGCGAGCTTCCCGCCGAGGTCGACGACGAGCGTCTTGAAGATCTGCTCGGCGGCGATGCCGAACTGCGCCATCGCGTCGACCGCCTCGGCGCCGTAGTCGGTGCTGCGTCGATCGTGCGGATAGCTGCGAACGGTGTGCTCGATCGCGCCCTTCTCAAGAGCGGCGATCGCCGGGGTCGGCGCCACTATTTGCCGAATCTCCGATTGCGGGCCGCGTAGTCGCGGAGTGCTCGCAGGAAGTCGACGCGTCGGAACTCCGGCCAGTACGCGTCGGTGAACCAGATCTCCGAATACGCGCTCTGCCACAGCAGAAACCCGCTGAGGCGCTGCTCGCCGGAGGTCCGGATGACAAGATCGGGATCGGGCTGGCCGGACGTGTACAGGTTGGCGTCGATGCCCGCGACGGTCACCGCCTCGATCATCTCGGCGGGGGTGGCACCGGACTCGGCGGCGTCGGAGAGGAGTGCCTGCACGGCGTCGACGATCTCCTGGCGGCCGCCGTAGCCGACGGCCACGTTGACGTTCATCCCCGAACGCTCGTTCGTTCGCTGCGACGCCTCGCGCAGCCGGGTCGCGACGGCGTCGGGCAGGCTGTCGAGATTGCCGACGATCCGGACGCGCCAGTCGCCGTCGGAGATCTCGTCGACGATGTCGGGGACGATCTCCATGAGCGCGTTCAGCTCTTCCGACGCGCGCAAGAGGTTCTCCGTCGACAGGAGATAGATCGTGACCGCGCCGATGCCCAGTTCGTGGCACCACCCGAGCATGTCGGCGATCCGCTTGGCTCCGACCCGATGACCGTGCGCGACGTCGTCGAACCCCGCTTCGCGCGCCCAGCGTCGGTTGCCGTCGCAGATGATCGCGACGTGTCGGGGCACTCGATCCGGATCCATGAGCTGCACGAGGCGGCGTTCGTACACGCGGTACATGCCGCCGCGGAGGGCGTCGGGGATCAGTTTCACAGCCGCGATGTTACTCGGCGAACCCGGAGTGGAACCTGAACGAGGGATGAGCGGGACCTCTCGACTCCGCTCGAGGATCGGGAGTGGGTCCAGTCGCCGGAGCTCCTGGGCAATCAGGTTACCGGCAGGAAACTTACGGTACCGTAGGTTGCATGACGCAGACTCCCGCGGACGAGCAGACGGCGAAGCCGACCCTGCGCGGCGTGATCCACAAGTACTCGTCCGTCGTGGCGGCCGCAGTCGGGCTGATCCTCATCGTCGGCACGGCGATGCACCGCGGACCGGCCGATGTGTTGTCCGTGGTCGTGTACGTCGCGACCATCTGCGGCCTGTTCACCGTCAGCACCGTGTATCACCGTGTTCATTGGAAGACGCCGCAGGCCCGCATCGCGATGAAACGCGCCGACCATTCGATGATCTTCGTCTTCATCGCGGGCACCTACACCCCGTTCTGCATGATGGCGCTGGACGGCGCGACCCGCTGGTGGGTCCTGGGGATCGTGTGGGTGGGTGCGATCTCCGGAGTCGCGTTGAAGATGATCTGGCCGACGTCTCCGCGTTGGCTCGGCGTGATCCTGTACATCGCACTGGGCTGGGTGATCATCGTCGTGGCGCCCGCCCTCGTCGAGTCGACCGGCGTGGCGGTTCTCGTCCTCCTCGCCGCGGGCGGCGTCCTCTACAGTCTCGGCGCCGTGCTGTTCGCCCTCCGGTGGCCCGACCCGTGGCCCGGCGTCTTCGGTCACCACGAGGTGTTCCATGCCTGCACCGCCGTCGCCGCGCTTTTGCACTACATCGCGGTGTGGCTTGTCGTCCTGTACTCCACCTGAGCAATTCGTCGGCGCGGAGTCTGCCGTAAGCTAACCGCCTATGTCCACGCCCGACGCCGATCCCGCGCGATTGCGCGGGGGCGTCGTCGGCGCCGCGTCGGGGATGACGGCGATCGCAGCACACGGCATCGCGCAGGGAATGCTGCCGTCCACCGACGCCCTGATGGTCGTGATCGCGGCGGCCGCGGCACTCGGAGCCGTCGTCCACGCCGTCCCGAGGATTCCCGGTCTGCCCGCTCTTCTCGCAGGCCAAGGACTCGTCCACCTGCTCCTGGTGGCCCTCACCGGCCATCACCACGATCTGCTCAATCCGACGATGGCCGTGACGCACGGCGTCGGGACGATCGCCGCGCTCGCCCTCATCGCGACGTTCGACGCGGTGGCGAGGGTGGTGCGTCGAATCGCGACGGTGCTGCCGTCGCCGAGCGCGCCGATCCATCACTCACTTCCGGTTCCGGCGGGTCGCACCTGCGTGCCTGCTCCGTTGGTGTTCCTCGGGTCGGTCGGACTCCGCGGCCCTCCTCTTTCGGTCTGATCCAGCACCACTTCCTCGCGTTCGTCGTATCGACGTGTGCGGCGTTCGCGCCGTGCACGTCGGTCCGACGGCGCGCTCGATCGACCGAAAGAAGCCCATGTCTGTCACAGACGTGCCCACATCCAGTCCCACGCCCACTCGCTCGCCGTCCACACGTGCCGCGACCGTCCGCATGCTCCACCGACTCCACTTCTACGCCGGCGTGCTCGTCGCACCGTTCCTCCTGATCGCCGCCGTCACCGGCGCTCTCTACGCGCTCGCACCGTCGGTCGAGAGCGTCGTCTATCGCCATGAACTCCGGACCGACTCCACCGGCCAGGCCCGCTCGCTCGCCGATCAGATCGATGCGGCGCGCGCGGTCCGGCCCACCCTGCAGGTGGCCGCCGTCCGGCCGCCCGCGGAGCAGGGTGACACCACGGCGGTCCTGTTCGCCGACCCGTCGCTCGGCGACTCCGAACGGCGGGCGGTGTATGTCGACCCGGTGACCCTCGACGTGCGCGGCGATCTGCCGGTCTACGGCAGTTCCAACGCACTGCCCATGCGGCAGTGGCTCGACCGTCTGCACCGCGACCTCCACCTCGGCGAGCCCGGCAGACTGTACAGCGAGCTCGCGGCCTCATGGCTGTGGGTGATCGTCCTCGCCGGCCTCGGATTGTGGTTCACCCGCACTCGCGCGGCCCGGCGCAGGCGCGGAGTCGGGCGAGCCCGGACCGTCCACCGGCACGCGGTGATCGGCGTGTGGATCTCGATCGGCCTGATCTTCCTGTCGGCGACCGGCCTCACGTGGTCGACGTATGCGGGCCAGAACGTCAGCGACCTGCGCACCGCTCTGAACTGGACCACACCCGCGACCGACACCGCTCTGCCCGGCGCCGCACCTGCCGCTCCGTCCGCAGGTGAGCACGCCGGACACGACGGTCACGGTGCCTCCGCGCCCGGCGACACCTCGTCGGCCGTTCCGCAGGTCGACGCGGCCGTCGCCCTCGCCCGCTCCGCCGGCGTCGGGTCAGGAGTCGAGGTGACTCTTCCGTCGCAGGCGGGCACCGCGTACACGGTCACCGAGGTGCGGCGCCCCTGGCAGTTCTCCCCCGACACCGTCGCCGTCGACCCGGCATCCGACCGCGTCGTCTCCGAGAACCGCTTCGCGGACTGGCCGCTCGCGGCCCGCCTGTCGAATCTGGGCATCGCGCTGCACATGGGCCTGCTGTTCGGCGTCGCCAACCAGATCGTGCTGTTCGTGTTGGCGCTCGCTCTGATCGCGGTCATCGTGCTCGGCTACCGAGCCTGGTGGCAGCGCCGAAACCGACGCGCGCCCGCAGCGGGCGGGCTGCGAGCGGCGCCGTGGCCGGTGAGCGTCGGGATCGCGCTGATCGCGGCAGCGATCGGCTGGTTCGTCCCGCTCCTCGGCTGGCCGCTGCTCGCCTTCGTGGTGATCGACGTGATTCGTCAACGACTCGGCGACCGCGCGACCGCGACCTAGACGCCGGTCAGCGCGCGGCGCGATGCAGGGCGGCGAGGACGTCGGTCGACGCCTCCCAGCCCATGCACTTGTCCGTGACCGACTGGCCGTAGACGAGGTCGCCGCCGAGGCTCTGCGCGCCGGGGACGAGGAAGCTCTCCAGCATCACGCCGGACAGCTGGACCGACTCCCCGGCGCGACGGCGCGCCGCGAACGCCTCCGCCACCTCGACGGCCACCACAGCCTGGCGCTCATGGTCCTTGCCGGAGTTCGCGTGCGAGCAGTCCACCATCACCTTCGGCGACTTGCCCGCCTTCGTCAGCGCCGCGACGGCTGAGGTCACCGAGTCCGCGTCGTAGTTCGGTCCCGGGGTGCCGCCACGCAAAATGATGTGGCAGTCCTCGTTGCCCGCGGTCTGGACGACGGCGCCACGACCGAAATCGTCGACTCCGAAGAACACGTGCTCGGCGGACGCCGCCGACACACCGTCGATCGCGACCTGGACGTTGCCGTCGGTGCCGTTCTTGAACCCGATCGGCATCGACAGTCCGGACGCCAACTGGCGGTGAACCTGCGATTCCGTCGTGCGGGCGCCGATCGCGCCCCACGCGACGGTGTCGGCGATGTACTGCGGGCTCGTCGGCTCGAGGAACTCGCAGCCCACCGGCAGTCCGAGGTCGATGACGTCGAGCAACAGGGCGCGGGCGGTGCGGAGGCCGCGCTCCACGTCGTAGGACTCGTCCATTCCGGGGTCGTTGATGAGACCCTTCCATCCGACGGTGGTCCGCGGCTTCTCGAAGTACACGCGCATCACGATCTTCAGGGTGTCGGCGTACTCGACGGCGAGCGGCGCGAGGCGTCGTGCGTAGTCGAGAGCGGCCACCGGGTCGTGCACCGAGCACGGTCCGACGACGACGATCAGGCGGTCGTCCCGCCCGGCCAGGATGGCCGCGATCTCGTCGCGGTCGCGCTGGACGGTCTCGGCGCGGCGGGCCGTCAGCGGCAGCTCGCTGCGCAGCGCCTCCGGCGACGGAATCGGCGAGAACGCGGTGACCCGGCGGTCGGAGGTGGACGGTGCGGTGGTGCCGGTCGTGATGGTCACGATGTGCCTTTCGAATGCGGTCCGCAGGTGAGGATGGCCGTCCCGGTCAACGCCCTGCGACGCGATTCTCATCCCGGAACGAGAAGAAGCAGCGACCGATGGTGGTCACTGCTTCAGGCTCCGGGATGTACGACGTGCGTTATCGACGCTTCATCGCAGGCTCTCCCGGAGCCTGCATAAAAAAGCGCCAATAGGCGGTCGTCGACATGGCACCGACGGTAGCACCGGCCCCCGAACCTCGCAAACGCACTACAGCGCGCGGCCCGCGGCGCGCCCCGCGGCGCGGCCGGAGAACAGGCAACCGCCGAGGAAGGTCCCCTCGAGAGCGTTGTACCCGTGCACGCCGCCACCGCCGAACCCGGACGCCTCGCCCGCCGCGTACAGGCCGGGCACCGGCGTCCCGGCGTCGTTCATGACCTGCCCGGAGAGGTTGGTCTGGAGGCCGCCGAGCGTCTTGCGGGTGAGGATGTTCATGCGGATGGCGATGAGCGGACCCGCCGCGGGATCGAGG
>JASLJL010000483.1 GCA_030152405.1 Gordonia sp. (in: high G+C Gram-positive bacteria)
CGAATCGTCGACAGTCGGTGCGCGATCACCAAGGACGTTCGGCCGGCCAGCGCCTCGCCGAGTGCTTCGGCGACAGCGGCCTCCGACGTCGAGTCGAGGTGCGCGGTCGCCTCGTCGAGGATCACGACGGAAGGCTTCGCCAAGAGCAGTCGGGCGATCGTCAGCCGCTGACGCTCACCGCCGGACAGGCGGTAGCCGCGTTCGCCGACCACGGTGTCGAGGCCGCTGGGCAGGGCTTCGACGAGTTCGTCCAGCCGAGCGCGACGCAACGCAGACCACAGGTCGTCGGTGGACGCATCGGGGCGCGCCAGCAGGAGGTTCGCACGGACCGTGTCGTGAAAGAGGTGGCCGTCCTGTGTGACCAGGCCGACGGTCCGATGCACCGACGCCGCGGTCAGGTCGCGGACGTCGACGCCGTTCAGAGTCACCGTGCCCGCGTCGACGTCGTACAGCCGCGTCGCCAGTGAGGCGATCGTCGACTTGCCGGCCCCGGAACTGCCGACGAGCGCGACCATCGATCCGGCGGGGACGTCGAGGTCGACGTCGTGCAGCACCTCGGCGCCGTCGCGGGAGTCGAGCTGAGCGACCTCCTCCAACGACGCGAGGGACACCTTGTCGGCGGCGGGATACGCGAACGAGACGGCGTCGAACCGGAGGCTGACGCCTCGCTCGACGTCGGGAACGGTGACCGCATCCGGCCGGTCGGCGATCAGCGGGGTCAGGTCGAGGACCTCGAAGACGCGCTCGAAGCTAACCACTGCGCTCATCACCTCCACGCGGGCGTTCGCGAGGGCGGTGAGCGGCGCGTACATGCGCGTGAGCAACAGGGCGAGGGAGACGACGGCGCCCGCCGACAAGTGCTGATGGACGGCGAGCCAACCGCCGAGTCCGTACACCAGTGCCAGCGCGAGCGACGAGACGAGCATGAGTGCGGTGAAGAAGTACGTCTGCAGCATCGCCTGGCGGACGCCGATGTCGCGCACGGCGTCGGCCCGGCTCGCGAACTCGGCGGACTCGTGGTCGGGGCGACCGAACAGCTTCACCAGCGTCGCGCCGGGCGCCGAGAAGCGCTCGGTCATCTGCGTCGACATATTGGCGTTGTACTCGGCACTCTCTCGCGCCAGCCCGGCAATCCGGCGACCCATTCGACGTGCGGGGATCACGAACACAGGCAGCAGGATCAGAGCGAGGAGAGTGATCTGCCAACTGATCGCCAGCATCACACCCAGCGTCAACACGAGAGTCACGATGTTCGACACGACGCCCGACAACGTGTCGCTGAATGCGCGCTGCGCCCCGATGACGTCATTGTTCAGTCGGCTGACGAGTGCGCCGGTCCGGGTGCGCGTGAAGAACGCGACCGGCATCTTCTGCACGTGGTCGAACACCGCGCGCCGCAGGTCGAGGATCAGACCTTCGCCGATGTTCGCCGAGAGCCACCGCGTGCCGATGCCGGTGAGAGCCTCGACGACGGCGATCGCCGCGATCGCCAGCGCCATCAGCACGATCGTCCCGGCGGCCGCGGAATCGCCCGCGGTGATCAGATTGACCACTCGACCGGCGAGCAGCGGTGTCGCCACGGTGAGGACCGCGGTCAGTGTCGACAGCAGCAGGAAGACGATGATTCGACGACGGTGAGGGCGGGCGAACCGACTGATGCGACGCAGCGTCGCCCGACGATCGGCCTTCGACTGGGCGTCGGGTGTGTGCATCGACTTGTACATCACGTCCCACGCGACGGATTCCATACTCATGTCGCATAGTCCACTACATCAAGTGGACTTGAGGTCAAACTTTTCGCCGAGGGAGGCGATTACGGCCGATCGCTCAGCGCGCGGCAGTGGTCTTCGGCGCCGGCTTCTTGGGGGCCGGCTTCGGCGGCGCCTTGGGTGCAGGCGCAGGCGGGAGGCAGATGACGCCGAGGCACTGCTGGGTCGGCTTCGGCTTGGGCGACGGCTTCGGCTTGCTCGACGGGGGAGCGGACGGAGAGGTCGACGGCTTGTCGTCCTTCTTCTTCGCCTTGTCCTTGTCCTTGTCGTCCTTCTTCTTGTCCGCGGGCGGCGTCGTCATGTCGGGGATCGGCGTGGTCGGCATGACGCCGGCGGCGTACGCGGCGGCCCAACCGAGCACGTTCTGCGCGTAGGCGACGGAGTGGTTGTACCGCATCACGTTCGACACCTTGTTGGCGTCGGCCATGAAGTCGGTGACGCCCGAGCACAGGTAGCGGCCCGCGGAGAGCGTCGCGTCGAAGATGTTGTCCGGGTCGGCCTTTCCGTCGCCGTTGGCGTCGGTGCCCCACGCCTTCCAGGTGCTCGGGATGAACTGCATCGGTCCCATCGCCCGATCGTGGCCGCGGTCGCCGTCGAGGGCTCCACCGTCGGAGTCGGTGATGACGGCGTTGCCCGCGAGCGTGCCGTCGAGGACCGGGCCGCGGACTGCGGTGAGCGAGTCGCCGTAGCTGTTGACGTTGCCGTTGCCTGCGTGGCCGGACTCGATGCGGCCGATGCCGGCGAGCAGGAACCAGGGGAGCTTGCACTGCGGGGTCTCGGCGGCGACGCGCG
>JASLJL010000496.1 GCA_030152405.1 Gordonia sp. (in: high G+C Gram-positive bacteria)
GGGCAGTGGAGCGGCGTGGACTTTCGCGAGCACACCCACCGACTCGGCGGTGAGCGTCCGTCGCTGGTCGTCGGACGCCTCCGACACCCACGATCCGAAGGTGTACGGCATCACGTCCGGCGGCACGTCGCCGTCCACGCGGCCCATCACGAAGAACGGCGCGCCGAGCGCGTCGGGGCTGGGCTCGGACCACCACAGCGGCGGCAGCGGGACGTCGGTGTGCTCGGCGACGTGGCGGATGAGCCGGAACTGGCCGTCCAGGTCGTAGGACGGGAACACCGGGTCACTGTCGGGCATCGGCGCGACGCGTACGACGAGGTCGTGCTCGGCGCCGTCGATCCGCGCGGTCGCGAGCAGGGTCTCGCTCGACATGCCGTTCGCCGACGGAAGCTCGACGGTCAGAACGGACGCACTGTCGCCCTCATGGGACTTCAGCCATGCGTCGAGTCGGTCGCGCAGCCACGCGGGGTCGCGCTGGGATTCGCTCGGTCGCGCTACCTGCGCACCTGCGTCGTCTGTGATCGGGGACACAGCTGGATTAGAACAGGTTCTATGCCACTCTGTCGAGGTTCGCGTGGCACGGATTTTCGCCTTCCGTTGGTAACTTACTGGTGATAACTTAATCCCGATAACTTTGATCGATCGACGTCAGGAGGGTCGACGTGCTGACACGTATGACCGAACGGATCATCAGTGCGCCGCGTGCGGTTCTCGCCGTGGCCGTCGTGATCCTCGCGCTGTGCGCGGTGTACGGGGCCGGTGCGGCGGGCAAGATGCTCGCGGGCGGATTCGAGGATCCCGGCTCGGAGTCGACGCATGCGAACACCGTGCTGGAGGAGAAGTTCGACCGCGGCGGCATGCAGTTCGTCGTCAAGCTCGACGCGGCTCCGGGCGTCGACATGACCGTCGACCGGAACTCACTCGCCGCCCGCGACGAGATCCTCGCGATCCTCGACCGGGAATCGGTCGCGCGAGGCGGTTACGTCCAGCAGCCCGTCCTGACCGTCTGGAACTCGCCGAAGCTCGCGGGTGAGCTGCTCAGCACCGACAAGACGTCGACGCAGATCGTCGTCTCGATCGCGGGCGGTGACGAGCACGGCCCCGGCAACGCCGAGGAGCTCCGGGGTCTGATCGGTGATGAGCGGCACGGAGTGCGGATTCAGACCGGTGGCATGTCGCTGGTGTACGGGACGATCAACAAGCAGACCTCGAAAGACCTCGCGGTCGCGGAGGCGATCGCCATCCCGATCAGCTTCCTCCTGCTCATCGTCATCTTCGGCGGGGTGGTGGCGGCCGCGCTCCCGGTCCTCGTCGGCGGCGCCGCGATCGTCGGCACGCTCGCACTGCTGCGTCTCATCGCGGGCTTCGCAGACGTCTCCATCTTCGCTCTGAATCTGACCACCGCGATGGGGCTGGCGCTCGCCATCGACTACACGCTGCTGATCGTCACGCGGTATCGCGAAGAGGTGGACGGCGGACTCGATCGTCGAGCGGCGATCATCCGAACCCTCGACACGGCGGGCCGGACCGTCGCGTTCTCCGCCGTGACCGTCGCGCTGTCCCTCGCCGCGCTCGCGATCTTCCCGATGTACTTCCTGCGATCGTTCGCCTACGCCGGAGTCGGCGTGGTCGTCGTCGCCCTCATCGCCGCCCTCGTCCTGACGCCCGCGCTGCTCATGCTGCTGGGCGACCGAGTCGACGCGCTGAACGTTCGGAAGCTGTTCCGCCGCGGCCGCGAGAAGGCGCCTGCAGCGGAACGGATCGAGGATTCGCGCTGGTACAAGATGTCGCAGGCAGTGCTGCGCCGCGCGGTCCCGGTGGCGATCGTCGTCCCGGTTCTACTCCTGATCCTCGGCGCGCCATTCCTGTCCCTCAAGTTCGGCTTCCCCGACGAGCGTGTGCTGCCGAAGGACGCGAGCGTCCACGCGATGGCCGACGAGACTCGCGCCACGTATGCGCAGGAACCGGGCGCCACCGCGATCGCCGTCGTCGAAGGTCAAGTGGGGGAGGCGGGCCTCAAGGAATACGCTGCCGAACTGTCACGGGTCGACGACGTCGCCGCCGTCACTTCGCCGGTCGGCACCTTCGTCCACGGTGAGCCGGTGGCGCCGGGTGATCCGGCAGACGCTGTCGACGGCGTCGCCCTGCTCACGATCGCCACCGACGTCGAGCCGATGGGCGACGCGGGCCAGGAGCAGATCGAGGCTCTGCGGGGAGTCGCCGCACCGGCGGGCGCCACGGTCTCGTTCACCGGCCTCGCGGCCGTCAACAGCGACACCGTCGACGCGATGTTCCACTACCTGCCGTGGGTGCTGATCGTGATCGCCGTCGCGACGTACTTGCTGCTGTTCCTGTTCACTGGCAGCGTGTTCCTGCCGCTCAAGGCGTTGGTGCTGAACATCCTGTCGTTGTCGGCGACCTTCGGCGCGATGGTCTGGATCTTCCAGGAGGGGCACCTCGGCGGCTTCGACACGACTCCCCAGGGCTATCTCGTGGCGACTATGCCGATCCTGATGTTCTGCATCGCATTCGGGCTGTCGATGGACTACGAGGTGTTCCTGCTCTCCC
>JASLJL010000515.1 GCA_030152405.1 Gordonia sp. (in: high G+C Gram-positive bacteria)
GGCGCGTCGATGACAGGCACGATCGCGCCCGACCGCGATGATCACCGGCACGCCCTCCGGGTGCTCGTCGGACTGCTCGTGCCGGCCTGCGTCCTGGTGATCGTCGGGCGGCCGGAACTGCTGGTATACGCCGTGTTCGGATCGTTCGCGGGCATGTACGGACGACGTGTCGCCGGCCGACAACGGATCGTCCGGCAGGTGCAGGCGGCGGGGCTCCTGACAGTCGGCGTCGCCATCGGCGTCACGCTGTCCGCACTCGGTGCGCCCGTGTGGGTTCTCGTCGTGGTCGAGACCGCGTACGCGCTCGTCGGCTCTCTCGCCGCAGACATCGCGCGACTGCGTCCGGCCGGACCGTTCTTCTTCATCTTCGCCCTCGGTGCGACGGCGATGGTTCCGACGGATCTCGTCGCGCCCGCAGTCGCGGTGTCGATCTGTGCGGTGACCGCGGCCCTCGCCGTGGTGATCGGGATGATCGGCACCCCGCATCCCCTCGCGGGGCCGCCGTGGCTCACCGGAATGCGGTGGCTGCTGCGCACTCCGCCGTCCGGCGTGCGCGTGCATGCGGTGCGCTATGCGGTCGCCGTCGGTTCGGCCGGTGCGGTCGGCACCGTTCTCGGCGTCGCACACGCCAACTGGGCGATGGCGGCGGCCGCCGTTCCGCTCGCGGCGATCGACGGGACGCGACCGGGGGAGGCGTCGGCACGCGCGGTCCTGGTGCGGGCCGGGCATCGCACCCTCGGCACATTCGTCGGTCTGTTGATCGCGGCGCTGCTCCTGGCCGTCCACCCGGGTCCGTCGGTGATCGCGATGGTCGCGGTGATCCTGCTGTGGCCGACGGAGCTGTTCATGGGCAGGCACTATGCCGTGGCGATCGGCTTCTTCACACCGCTGATCATGTTGATGACCGAACTCGCGGCTCCGGCGCCTCCGCTGGAGATGCTCGTGCTGCGCGGGGTCGACACGCTCATCGGCGTGGCCGCGGGCGTCGCCGTAGCGCTCGTGGCGCCGAAGGGGCGCGGTCGTCGCCGATCCTGACTGCGTCGCGTGTCACATGAGCGGCGGTCAGGGCCTTAACGATTGGCCCTGCGGTGGCCGGGATCCGTACGATGGTTCCTCGTGATCACCGCGACCGACCTGGAAGTTCGAGCGGGCGCGAGGACCCTCCTGTCGGCGCCCGGAGACCAACTGCGCATTCAGCCCGGAGACCGGATCGGCCTCGTCGGGCGAAACGGAGCGGGCAAGACGACCTCGCTGCGCATCCTGGCGGGGGAGACCCAGCCGTATGCGGGCGCCATCCGTTCGTCGGGGCCCGTCGGCTATCTCCCGCAGGACCCGAAGGAGGGCGATCTCGACGTCCTCGCCAAAGACCGGGTGCTGTCCGCGCGTGGCCTCGACGAGATCCTGGCGTCGATGGCCAAGCAGCAGACGGTGATGGCCGAGGCTGCAGACGACAAGATCCGCGACCGCGCCATCGGCAAGTACGCCCGGCTGGAGGAGCGTTTCGGCGCGCTCGGCGGCTACGAGGCCGAGAGCGACGCCGCACGCATCTGCAACAGCCTCGGCCTGCCCGATCGTGTGCTGGAGCAGCCGCTGCGAACCCTCTCCGGCGGACAGCGCCGACGCGTCGAACTCGCTCGCATCCTGTTCGCCGCGTCTGACGGCTCGGGCAAGTCGGACATGACTCTCCTGCTGGACGAGCCGACGAACCACCTCGACGCGGACTCGATCAGCTGGCTGCGCACCTTCCTGCAGAACCACGAGGGTGGACTGGTGGTGATCAGCCACGACGTCGATCTCCTGGCCGACGTCGTGAATCGCGTCTGGTTCCTCGACGCCGTCCGCGGCGAGGCCGACGTCTACAACATGGGGTGGAAGCGCTACCTCGACGCTCGCGCCACCGACGAACAGCGCCGCAAGCGCGAACGCGCGAACGCCGAGAAGAAGGCGGGCGCACTGCGCGTGCAGGCCGCGAAGCTCGGGGCCAAGGCCACGAAGGCGACAGCCGCGCAGCAGATGCTCAAGCGTGCCGAGCGCATGATGGACGAACTCGACGAGGTGCGGGTCGCCGACAAGACCGCGCACATCCGGTTCCCCGAACCCGCGCCGTGCGGCAAGACGCCGCTCATCGCCAAAGACCTCACCAAGGTGTACGGCTCGCTGGAGATCTTCACCGGCGTCGACCTCGCCATCGACAAGGGCAGTCGCGTGGTGATCCTCGGGCTCAACGGCGCAGGCAAGACGACCCTGCTGAAGCTGCTGGCCGGGGTCGAGAAGCCCGACCTCGGCGGACTGGAGCCGGGGCGCGGTCTCAAGATCGGCTACTTCGCGCAGGAGCACGACACCCTCGACGACAACGCGACCGTGTGGGAGAACATCAGGCACGCCGCGCCCGACGCGGGCGAGCAGGACCTTCGGGGTCTGCTCGGCGCCTTCATGTTCACCGGACCCCAGCTCGAGCAGCCCGCGGGGACCCTGTCGGGCGGTGAGAAGACCCGACTCGCGCTCGCCGGGCTCGTCTCGTCTGCGGCGAACGTCCTGCTGCTCGACGAGCCGACGAACCACCTCGACGCGGACTCGATCAGCTGGCTGCGCACCTTCCTGCAGAACCACGAGGGTGGACTGGTG
>JASLJL010000003.1 GCA_030152405.1 Gordonia sp. (in: high G+C Gram-positive bacteria)
TGGGCGAGTGTGAACATCGGGGACGCCCGTGCGGTGGTGCAGGGTCTCGAACGCGGCGCGTCGGCTCCGTTCCTGCGGAAGGCGTCGCCGGTGGCGGCTGCCGCAGTGTTGGACGGCCGCGGGATCCTGTTGTCGCGCACCCTGTCCCGGACCTTGAACGCCGACGTGGGCGACACCCTCTCGTTGGCGACGCCCTCCGGGCCCAAACGTCTTCCGGTCCTGGAGACGGTGAACTACGTGTCGATGGACTCGGGCGTCGCGGCGGTGTCCGTCGACCTCATGCACGACTGGTTCCGCAGACCCGGAGACACCTATCTTCAAGTGATGCTCGACCCGGACGCCGACCGTTCCGCCGTCGAGTCCGCGATCACGACGGTCGCCGACGCGCACCCTGGTGTCGGGGGAGCTCCGGTGCACGTGTACTCCGGCGCCGAGGCGTTGGCGGCCGCACAACGGACCGCAGAGCAGTCGGGCGGTTTCACCGTCGCGATCCAGTGGATCGTGTCGGGTGCGGCCGCGATCGCACTGCTCAACACGCTTCTGCTGTCGGTGCTGGAACGACGCCGCGAGATCGGCGTGCTGCGGTCGATGGGCGCGTCCCGGCGATTCGTGTTCCGCATGGTGCTGGCCGAGGCTGGAGCGATAGCCGTGGTGGGCGCACTGACCGGCGTCGTCATGGGCACCGGTCTGCATCTCCTCGCCGACGGAATCCTCACCGAGACGACGTCGATCGACATCGCGTTCACGCCCCTGTGGTCGTCGGCGTGGTACGTCGCGGTGTCCGCTGGGCTGTGCCTGGTCGGGGCGGTCGCCCCGGCCGTTCGCGCCTCACGCCAGAACATCAGCGAGTCGATCGTCTCGGAGTAGCAGCATCGACAGGCGGACGGAATCCGGTTGTCAACAAATGTTGACAGCTCGGGATTGTCAACATAACCTGACATCATGCACGACGAAGAGATGCCGACCGACACGAACTCGATGACGGGAACCGCCGCGAGCTCCGACCCGGCCACCGGGCTGGGAACAGTGAGAGCGCTGCGGACCCTCGCGGACCGTCTCGAAGACGTCCATGTCGCCTCCGCTCGAGCCGCGGGCTGGAGCTGGCAGGCGATCGCCGACGTACTGCAGGTCAGTAGGCAGGCCGTGCACCAGAAGCACTCATATCGAGAGGCTGCACCAGCAGCTGGAAAGGACGGCAACGATGTTTGACCGTTTCTCGCGGGATGACCGCACACTGTTCATGTTCGCCACGCAGGAGGCCCGAGACCTGGGCCACCCGTCGTTCGGCAACGACCATCTGATTCTCGGGATGCTCTGCAACGCGCGGAGTCCCATCTTCACTCTCCTTGGCGAGCAGGGCCTCACGCTCGACGCCGCTCGCACCGCGGTCCGTGGCTTCCATCAGGCCGACGAGCCGGCCTCGGAGTCGGACGAGAAAGGCCGCTACGAAGAGGACAAGGACGCACTCGCCAGCATCGGCATCGACCTCGACCGGGTGCGGGAAGCCGTCCGCGACAAGTTCGGCGACGATCTGGCCGACGGCTGGGGTCAACGTCGTGGCCGGGGCCGCGGTCGCGGTCCCCGCGGCGGCGACGGGTGCGACGAGCGTCGCGGGCACCGTCAGCATGGCCGAGGCCCAGGCTTCGGTGGTCCGTTCGGCGGACCGGGCGGACCGGGATGGGACGGCGAGGGCCCCTGGGAAGGCGGCCGCGGCCGGCGTGGCCCTCGTGGCCGCGGCCGCGCGAGGATGAACGGCCCGGTGCGCGACGCGATGCACGCGGCCGTCGCCTCCGCTCGCGAACGCGGCGACCGGGCGATCGGTGCCGAGCATCTCCTGCTCGGCATCCTCGATGCGGGCGACCCGGCGTCGCGCGCGGTGATCGAGTCGGTCACCGACGTCGACACCCTGCGCACCGCCGTGACCGCTCTGCTCGAGAGCCGCGCCGCCGTCTGAGGTCTGTTGACCGGTGGTTGAGCCGACGTCCCCTCACAACGCTGGTTGAGCCGACGTCCCCTCACAACGGTGGTTGAGCGGCGACCCTTACAACGGTGGTTGAGCCGACGACGAGCGCCAGCGAGGAGGACAGTCGAAACCACACGCGCCAGATCCAGACTCGACGCCTCAGGGCCGGCTCAACCACCGGAAGGGTCGTCAGGAGAAACCGAGAGCGAGTCCAGTCGCGACCGACCACGCGAGCATCGCCATTCCGGTGGTGGCGAGGGTGGGGATCAGGTCGCGGCCGCGGGCTCCGGACACGACCGGTCGCATCGCGATCCACGCCAGTGGCGCCGCGAGCAGCCCGACGAACGCGGCCGTCGTCGCGGGTGCGAGGGCGAGGGTGGCGACGAACGGCACCACGATCAAGAAGACGAAGAGGCCGCGAGTTCCACGGTCGCCGAGTCGGACGGCCAACGTGACCTTGCCAGACTCCGTGTCGGTCGGGATGTCGCGCAGGTTGTTGGCCACGAGCACCGCGCTGGAGAACGACCCGACCGCGACGGCGGCGACGGCTCCGGCCCAGTCGATGCGGCCGACGGTCACGAACTGCGTGCCCAGCACCGCCACGAGGCCGAAGAACACGAACACGGCGATCTCGCCGAGGCCGAGGTACCCGTAGGGCTTCTTGCCTCCGGTGTAGAACCAGGCGCCCGCGATGCAGACGGCGCCCACCGCGATCAGCCACCACGCGGTCGCCGCGGCCAGCGCGAGACCGCACACCGCGCCGATGCCGAAGCACACGAACGCGGCCGCCTTCACCGACCCCGGCGACGCCGCCTTCGATCCGACGAGGCGCATCGGGCCGACGCGGTCGTCGTCCGTCCCACGGATCCCGTCCGAGTAGTCGTTCGCGAAGTTCACGCCGATGATCAGGGCGAGTGCGACGACCAACGCGAGCGCGGCTTTCCACCACACGACGCCGCCGATGCGAGCCGCGGCGCCGACGCCCGCAACGACTGGAGCGATCGCGTTGGGGAGCGTCCTCGGTCGTGCTCCCTGAATCCATTCGTTGACCGTTGCCACGGGATCAAGCATGTCACGGTCTGATCGCACAGCGGTGAAGGACCCGGGCCGGTGCACCGTCGTCGAGACGGAAGACGACGAGACCGCAGTCGGCGAGCAGGAGGGCTCCGCACCCGTCGAAGAGAGGCGAAGGGACGATCAGCGCGACTGC
>JASLJL010000028.1 GCA_030152405.1 Gordonia sp. (in: high G+C Gram-positive bacteria)
ACGAGGCCGCCAACAGAGCGTGCGCTTCGATCCCGCCGATGTCGTGGGCCATCAGGGCTGCGATGTGCCCGTCGCCCCGATGCTCGCGAAGCAAAGTGGTCGCATGCCACAGCCGCGCGACCGGTTCGTCGGGCACGGCGATCTCACGAAGGCCGGCGTACAGGACTCGCCCCTCGGTCGGCGCACTGAGCGCTGCTCGCGTGGCGAGGTCCGCGACCCGGCGCAGACCGACGTCGTCGGCGAGGTCCCCCAGCTTATGGCGCAATGCGGCAGAACTGGCCCGATCACGGAGCGTGATCGCATCGTCAGGACTGATGCGCGTCCACACCCACGGGATGTGCCGGGACACTTCCCCATCGGCGAAGTTGTAGAACGCGGCGTGCACGACTCCGGCAGGCGCCAAACCGAGTGGCGCCGCTCGGCCCGCGAAATAGCCGTCCCAAAAGTTGCGCATGCCGATCTCGCGGAATGCGCGGTCCACCTCCTCGGAGAAGGAGACGGTCGCGATCGGCTCGATCAGCTCAAACAGACGACGGATCTTCGCGGGAGGGTGGACCATCTGGCATCAGTTCGCGAACCGGAACTCCACCACGTCACCGTCGGCCATCACGTAGTCCTTGCCCTCCATGCGGACCTTGCCCGCGGCCTTGGCGTCGTTCATGCTGCCCGCCGCGTCGAGGTCTGCGAAGGAGACGATCTCGGCCTTGATGAAGCCCTTCTCGAAGTCGGTGTGGATCACGCCGGCCGCCTTCGGCGCGGTGTCGCCCTGGCGGATCGTCCAGGCGCGCGACTCCTTGGGCCCGGCGGTCAGGTAGGTCTGAAGCCCGAGGGTGTGGAAGCCTGCGCGGGCGAGCTGGTGCAGACCGGCCTCGTCCTGCCCGATCGATTCGAGGAGTTCCTTGGCGTCGTCCTCGTCGAGTTCGAGAAGCTCGCTCTCGACCTTGGCGTCGAGGAAGACCGAGTCGGCGGGAGCGACTGCTGCGCGGAGCTCTGCCTTGCGAGCGTCGTCGGTCAGAACCCCCTCGTCTGCGTTGAAGACGTAGAGGAACGGCTTGGCGGTCAGCAGGTGCAGTTCACGCACCGACGACAGGTCGAACTCGTCCTTGACCGAGAACAGCGTCTTGCCGTCGTTGAGGTACGCCTCGGCCTTCTTCGCCGCGTCGAGCAGAACCGCGAGGTCCTTGTTCTTGCGCGCGTCCTTCTCCAGACGCGGCAGCGCCTTCTCGAGCGTCTGCATGTCGGCGAGGATCAGTTCGGTCTCGATCACCTCGATGTCGCCGAACGGATCGACCCGACCGTCGACGTGCACGACGTCGTCGTCGGAGAACACGCGGACGACCTGGCAGATCGCGTCGGCTTCGCGGATGTTGGCGAGGAACTGGTTGCCCATGCCCTCACCGACCGACGCGCCCTTGACGATGCCGGCGATGTCGACGAACGACACCGTCGCAGGCAGGATGCGCTCGCTGCCGAAGATCTCGGCGAGGCGATTGAGGCGGACGTCGGGCAGTTCGACGACGCCGACGTTGGGTTCGATGGTCGCGAAGGGGTAGTTCGCGGCCAGCACGTCATTGCGCGTCAACGCGTTGAAGAGGGTCGACTTTCCGACGTTGGGCAGGCCGACGATTCCGAGGGTAAGACTCACGGGTGATCAGTCTATCTGGCGCTCGGCGGCTCGCGCCGCCGCCTCGGCGTCTTCCTCCGCGACCTGCTCCCCCGCCGCCTTTCCGATCTGCTCCAAGATGTAGCGCAGCGCCACCGCGAGGCACGACGCCGCGGGCACCGCGAGGAACGCGCCGGTGATGCCGTACAGCGATCCGCCGAGCGTCACGGCGAGCAGCACGATCACCGCGTGCAGATCCATCGACTTGGCCTGCAGCCACGGCTGGAGCACATTGCCCTCCAACTGCTGCACCACCAGGATGATGGCGAGGACGATCAGGGCCTTGGTCAGACCGACCGAGACGAGCGCGATCAGCACCGCCAACGCACCCGCGACGAACGCACCGACGATCGGGATGAATCCGCCGATGAACGTGATCACGATCAGGACGCCGGCCAGTGGCACGTTCAGAACGAGAAGTCCGATGCCGATCAGCGCGGCGTCGACGAAGCTCACGATGGCCTGCGTCCGGATGAATCCGCCGAGGGTGTTCCACATGCGCATCAGGACCTCGCCGAGGTGCGAGGCGCCGTGCTTGACACCCATCGTCCGGTCGAGCCACGGGATGAATCGAGGTCCGTCCTTGAGGAAGAAGAACACCAGCACAGCGGTGGTGAACAGGGTGACCAGGACGGAAGTAGCCACCCCGACTCCGTTGAACACACCCGTGGCGATGGTCGACGCACTCTTCTGCAGTTTGTCGGTGATCTCGTTGACGACCGAGGAGATCTGCTCGTCCCCGATGTTCAGCGGCGGCCCCTGCGCCCACTCCTGAACCTTCTTGACTCCGTCGACCGCGGAGTTCGCCAGCTCCGGCGCCTGATCGACGATCGACGGGACGATGAGTCCGATCACGCCCGCGACGACGCCCAGTCCAAGC
>JASLJL010000043.1 GCA_030152405.1 Gordonia sp. (in: high G+C Gram-positive bacteria)
CCGACACCGGCGAGCAGGCGCTGGAGATCGCCGACATGCTGATCCGCTCGGGAGCACTGGACATCCTCGTGATCGACTCCGTCGCCGCGCTGGTGCCCAAGGCCGAGATCGAGGGCGAGATGGGCGACAGCCACGTCGGTCTGCAGGCACGCCTGATGAGCCAGGCGCTCCGCAAGATGACGTCGGGCCTCAACAACTCGAACACCACTGCCATCTTCATCAACCAGCTGCGCGAGAAGATCGGCGTGATGTTCGGCTCGCCGGAGACGACGACCGGCGGCAAGGCGCTCAAGTTCTACGCGTCCGTGCGTCTGGACGTGCGTCGCATCGAGACGCTGAAGGACGGAACCGACGCGGTCGGCAACCGCACCCGCGTCAAGGTCGTCAAGAACAAGGTCGCACCGCCGTTCAAGCAGGCCGAGTTCGACATCCTGTACGGCCACGGCATCAGCCGTGAGGGCTCGCTGATCGACCTCGGTGTCGCCGAGGGATTCATCCGCAAGTCCGGTTCGTGGTTCACCTACGAAGGCGATCAGCTGGGACAGGGCAAGGAGAAGGCCCGTACCTTCCTGATCGAGAACCCCGACATCGCGAACGAGATCGAGACGAAGATCAAGGACAAGCTCGGCATCGGCCGACGAGACGACGTGGATGCCGACGCCGTGGCGCCGGAGCCCGTCGACTTCTGATCTGACAGATGGTGGAGAGCAAGTCCACCGGCTCGGGCCCGTCTGCCTGGGACGCCGCACTGCGGCTCCTCGGTGCGCGGGCCCGCAGTCGTCAGGAGATGAACGACAGGCTTGTGGCACGCGGGTTCCCGCCCGAGGAGATCGAGCGGACCATGACCCGGTTGGACGAGTGGAAGCTGCTCGACGACGCCGACTTCGCACTCCAGTGGGTGCGATCACGCAGTGCGACGTCGCAGCGGGGGCGCCTCGCCCTCAAACGTGAGCTGCGGACGAAGGGCATCGACGACGAGATCGCGGCGCAGGCGCTCGACACCATCGACGCGGACACCGAGCGGGAGACCGCGTACACGTTGGCCAGAAAGAAGCTGACGTTCGACGCCGACGAACTCGCCGATCATGCGATCCGCGCGAAGGCGTTCCGCAGGCTCACCGGGGCCCTCGGCCGGCGCGGGTACCCGCCGGACGTGATCACCTCCGTGGTGAAGGAGGTGATCGCCGCCCGGCGGGACGGGTCGGACTGACCTGTCAGCCGCCCGCGTCGGCCTTCGGTGCGTCGACATCGATCGCGGGCAGCTTGCCCGACTTCCGCTTGCCCTCACGCAGTCGACGCTCCATGCGACGCGCGAGCGTGGTGAGAGCGAAGTTCAGAGCGATCATGATGACGGCGACCACGATCAGCGACGGCAGGTAGTTCCCGAAGTACGACGCCGCCTTCTGTCCGGACTTCACTACCTCGATGTAACCGATGGCGTAACCGAGCGCGCTGTCCTTCAGCGCGATGACCATCTGCGACACCAGGGCCGGCAACATCGCGGTCACGGCCTGGGGGAGCAGGATCAGTCGCATCATCTGCGACTTGCGCATACCGATCGACTTGGCGGCCTCGCCCTGACCGTTCGGCAGGGACTCGATGCCCGCACGCAGGATCTCGGCGATCACCGACCCGTTGTAGAACGTGAGGCCGAAGACGACCGCGGCGAACGCCAACTGCGACGACGGCACGATCGCGTACGCAGCGAAGAAGTAGTACGCGAAGTAGATCAGGATCAGGACCGGGATCGCGCGGAACACTTCGACGAGCACGCCGGACACCTTGCGCACCCACGCGTGATCGGACAACCGTCCGACGCCGAGCACGGCGCCGAGGATCAGAGCGAACACGATGGACAGGGCCGCGGCCTTCAACGTGCCGAGGATGCCCGGCAGGATCCACGTGGTCCACGTGCCCGCCTCGGTGAACGGCTCCCACTTCTCTGCGGTCAGCTGACCGTTGTCGTTGAGCGCGATGACCACGTAGGCGATCACCGCGATCACCACGGCGCCGAACACGACGGTGGTGATCGCATTGCGCGTGCGGGCGCGGGGACCCGGCGCGTCGTAGAGGACTGTCGCTTCCTGACTCATCGCTTCACCGCCCATCGCTTGGCGGCCCATCCGAAGACGGCGCCCTCCGTGAGAGTGATGATCATGAACCCGACCGCGATGATCGCGAAGATCGCCATGATCTGGTCACCGTGCGACTCGAGTTCGGTCTTCATGAGCAAGGAGGCCTCCGCGACACCGATGACCGATGCGATCGTCGTGTTCTTGGTGAGCGCGATGAGCACCGAGCCCATCGGCCCGATGACGGTGCGCATGGCCTGCGGCAGCACCACGAGCCCGAGGACCTGCGGGAACGACATGCCGAGCGACCGTGCGGCCTCGGCCTGTCCGAGGGGCACCGTGTTGATGCCCGAGCGCAGTGTCTCGCAGACGAACGTCGCCGTGTAGAGGACGAACGCCAGGACGGCGAGTCGGAAGTTGTTGTTGACGATGAAGTCGCCGTCCTCCTGCGCCAGGGCCAGACCGAGGTTCTGGTAGAGCCCGACGGAGCAGAACAGGACGATCAGGGTGAGCGGCGTGTTGCGGACGATGTTGACGTATACGTTGGCGAAGCCGCGCATCACCGGGACCGGCGAGACGGCCATCGCGGCGAGCAGGGTTCCCCAGATGAGGGCGCCGATAGCCGACAGAACTGTCAGCTTGATCGTCACCCAGAACGCGGGCCACAGTTCGGGCCCCATGCTGTCCCAGAGTGTGGACATCAGGCGGCTCCTTCGCACGGTGTGGACTTGCTGGTCAGGAAGTCGAGGTCACCGACGGTCGGCAGCAGGTCGTACTTCGAACCGGGTGCGTCGGCACGCGCGGTGAACGAGTCGACGTCCTTGTCGCCGAGATACTCGCGCAGTGCCGACTCCCATGGCGACTTTCCGCCTGCCGGAGCGACGAGCATCGCCTTCAGCGCGCCGTTCACCGCCTCGATCGCGTCCGGATACTCCTTGGGCATGCCGATTCCGTAGCGCTCCTTGGAGAACGGATCGCCTGCCTTCTTCTGCGCGTCCTTGACGCATGCGTCCTTCGGATACGTCATCGAGACGAGCTTGAACTCGCCCGGGTAGCGATTGGAGTATCCGGCGAGGATCGTCTCATCGGTGGTGAGCGCGTCGACCTTGCCCCGGCGGAGTGCTTCGACGCATGACGAGTAGGTGTCGTACTCCTGCAGCTGTACGCCGGTCAATTGGGCTTTGACGTTCTGAGCCGGCGTCGAGCCCGACACCGAGCACAGCTTCTTGCCGTTGTTCAGATCCATCAGCGAGGTGAGCGAGTCGTCGTCGGCGCGGACGAGAAGGCCCTGATAGGTGACCAGGTACGGTCCGGCGAACGCGACCTTCTTGGAGCGGGCCTCGTTGATCGAGTACGTCGCGGCGATCATGTCGACCTCGCCGTTGTTGATGAGTGTCTCGCGCTGAGCCGACGGCGTCTCGCGCCAGGTGATCTCGGGGTGATCGACGCCCAATTCGTCGGCGATGTGATTCACCACGTACTCGGACACCGCGGGATCGAATCCGACGACCGAGCCGTCGGGCTCCTGGAGCCCCATGCCGGGCTGATCGAACTTCGTCCCGAGGATCACCTTGCCGTTGCGGATCGAGTCGAGGAGATTGCGTGGGTCGGAACTGCCGCACGCGGCCAGCGCCGTCGCCAGCAGCGCGATCACTGCGGCGACGACGGCGAACCGCCGCAGGGGAGCGGGTCTGGTCATGTCAGTGCCCCAGGATCTTGGACAGGAAGTCGCGCGCACGTTCGGATTTCGGTGCGGTGAAGAAGCTCTCCGGGTCGGTGTCCTCGACGATCGCGCCGTCCGCCATGAAGAGGATGCGGTCGGCGGCCTTCCGCGCGAAGCCCATCTCGTGGGTCACCACGACCATCGTCATGCCCTCGCGCGCGAGGGAGACCATCACGTCGAGGACCTCGGAGACCATCTCGGGGTCGAGCGCCGACGTCGGCTCGTCGAACAGGATCACCTTCGGGTCCATGGCGAGCGATCGGGCGATCGCCACACGCTGCTG
>JASLJL010000068.1 GCA_030152405.1 Gordonia sp. (in: high G+C Gram-positive bacteria)
CGTGGACCACCACCAGGTCGGGATGGTCGGCATCGGGGTGAAGGTCGTGGCCGTCGAACGACGACGACCACTCTCGGCAACGCCGGACCTGCCGGCGTCGCACCGCTCGACGGCCTGCTGTGGTGGTCGGCGTCGTTCGACGGCCACGACCTTCACCCCGATACCGACCATCCCGACCTGGTGGTGGCCCACGGCCTCTCGACGTACGTCACCGGCGACGCACCCTGGCCTGCGAGCATCTGGGCTGATTCGACGCTCACCGACCTCGGCATGTTTCCGTTGCCGCTGCTCGGGGAGATGACGCCGCCGCACCCCGACGACGATGACCTCGCGCCCGCACTCGTGGTGCTTCTCGCGCTCGGCGCCGGCGTCCGTGATGACCGCGTCCTGTTCTCTGCGACCGGTTCGGCCCCGGCCGATTCGACTGCGCCACGCGCTGTTGACGTCGTGCTTTCGTAGTCGGCCCATCGCCGACGGCGATCCGGTGACCGGAGAGTCGGTCGACACGGGAGGAGCCCTCGGAATGCACCCGTCTGCCACTCGTGGTAGACCGGAACGGCGACCATTACTTAGTTTCCCTAAGTAAATTAGTTGCTCCATTCTAGTCAGTGCAGATCAACGAAACGGGGTTCGTTCATGTGTGGAATCGTCGGCTGGGTCGGCTTCGCTCGTACCATTTCGGCTCATCGAGACGTCCTTGAGGCGATGACGTCGACGATGGAGAGGAGAGGCCCCGACGACACCGGTGTCTACGTGGCAGAGCACGCCGGCCTCGGACACCGCCGCCTGGCGATCATCGACTTGCCGATGGGGCGGCAACCGATGACACTCGACACTCCCAGCGGCGAGCTCGCGATCGTCTACAGCGGCGAGACGTACAACTTCCGGGAACTGCGCAGCGAATTGAGTGCCCGCGGCCACGTGTTCCGCACCGACAGCGACACCGAGGTGGTGCTGCACGGCTACCTCGAATGGGGTGCGGCGGTGGCCGATCGGCTCAACGGCATGTACGCGTTCGCGGTCTGGGACGGCCGGATCGACGCGCTGGTCATGATCCGCGACCGTCTCGGGATCAAGCCGTTCTACTTCGCCGAGACGTCCGACGGTGTGGTCTTCGGGTCGGAGCCGAAGGCGCTGCTCGCGAACCCGCTCGTCTCGCGCGACGTCGACGCCGAGGGACTTCGCGAGCTGTTCGCGATGACCAAGACGCCGGGATGGTCGCTGTGGAAGGACATTCGTGAGGTGGAGCCCGGCACGATCGTCACGGTGAACCGCGACGGCCTCTCCACGCGCACGTACTGGTCGCTGCCCGCTCGCGAGCACACGGACGATCTGGACACGACCGTCGACCACGTGCGCGATCTGATGACCGACATCGTCGACCGTCAACTGATCGCCGATGTGCCGCGCTGCGTGCTGCTCTCGGGCGGGCTCGACTCCAGCGCACTGACCGGTCTCGCCGCCGCTCGACTCGGCGAGCAGGGGGAGCGGGTGCACAGCTACTCCGTCGACTTCACCGACCAGGAGGAGAACTTCGAGCCCGATCCGATGCGTGACACGCCGGATTCGCCGTTCATCCGCGATGTCGCCGCACGAGTCGATTCGCTGCATCGGGACGTCGTTCTCGACGCGGCCGATCTCGCCGACCCGGCGGTCCGCCGCGCGGTGATCGCAGCTCGTGACATCCCGGCAGGCATGGGCGATCTCGACATGTCGCTGTTGTTGCTGTTCAGCGCCGTGCGCGAGCGGTCCACCGTCGCGTTGTCCGGCGAATCGGCGGACGAGGTCTTCGGCGGGTATCGATGGTTCTTCGACGACGCGGCCCGGTCGGCGGAGACGTTCCCGTGGCTCGCGTACAGCGGCACCCAGATGCAGTCCAGGGCGTCAGTCCTGCGACCCGAGGTGCTCGGGTCGCTCGACATCGATCGCTTCGTCGCCGACGAATACGCGACGGCTGTCGCGGGCGTTCCGCGCATCCCGGGGGAGTCGGAGGTCGACCACCGGATGCGCGTCATCTGTCACCTGCACCTGACGCGATTCGTGCGCACTCTGCTCGACAGGAAGGACCGCACGTCGATGGCCGTCGGGCTCGAAGTGCGCGTGCCGTTCTGCGATCACCGGCTCGTGGAGTACGTGTACAACACTCCGTGGTCGTTCAAGACCTTCGACGGACGCGAGAAGAGCCTGCTCCGTGCGGCGACCCGCCACGTGCTTCCGCAGTCGGTCATCGACCGCACCAAGAGCCCGTATCCGTCGACGCAGGATCTCAAGTACACGGAGACTCTCCAGAATCAGCTGGCCGAGGTCGTCGACGACGACAGCGCCGTCTACGACATCGTCGACCGTGCGACGGTCCGGAGCCTCTGCGAGACCGACTCCCGTGCCGTCACCGGGGAACTCCGTCACCAGATGGACCGCGTTCTCGATCTGTACCACTGGGTCGACATGTACGCGCCGAATCTCGTGCTCAGCTGACGCGCGGGAGGTTCACCCGGCGGCGCCGTGCGTCGCAGTGCCGAAGGGATTGTCGATGACATACCGCCACACGCCGTCGTCGCCGCGTCGTGCGACGTCGGTGGCGGTCCCTCGGATGTCGACGTCGTCGCCGTCCGCGGTGGTGCCGGTGATCGTCCAGTCGACGATCAGCAACGCGATGTCGTCGGCGACGTACGTGTGCCGAGGGACGACGGAGATGGGCACGCCGAGTGATGCCATGCGGGCGTTGGCGGCGCGACGGTCGAGCCCGGTGGTCGGAACGCCGGGATCTGCGACGAACACTCCGGCTGGCTCATAGACCCGCTCCACTGCGTCGATGTCGCCGGTGTTGAACGCCGCCGCGAACACGTGGGGTTGCTCGTCGGGCGACGTCGCCGTGGGAGGTCGGCCGGTGCGTGGGACACTGTCGTCAGTCATGGACCCCAGCGAAACAGGAGCATTCGTGGCTCACCAAACGGTTAGTGACCCGGCGGGGGAACAGTGGGACGTCGAACTGGTGCCGACTGCGAACGGTCGGACGAACAGGCCGTCTGAAGACTGTCCGGTGGAGGTGTCGCTCTCCGCGATCGCGGGCCGATGGACGACGCTGGTGCTCCGGGAACTCATGTCCGGTGAATGGCGCTCGTACTCCGATCTGGCGACGTCACTGCCGAACCTGAGCGACAAGGTGTTGAGCGAACGGTTGCGCGCACTCATCGACGCGGGCTTTCTCGAACGAGCCCGTACTGACGGTTATCCGCCGAGAACCGCGTATCACGCCACCGCCCGCGCGCAGTTACTGCGACCACTGCTGATCGAGTTGTACCGCACCGGCCTCGCGCTGCAGGCCGACGACGCTGCCGGCTTCTGATCGAGCCGGCGTCGAGGTAGCAGCGATCTATCGAGACGAGACGATCTGCTCGACCAGGATGTCGGCGTGCCCGGCGTGTCTGGCGAACTCCTCCACCATGTGTTGGAGGACGTATCGCACGCTCACCGGCTCATCGCGCGAGTTCACCAGGACGTCGTCGGCGTCCAACGTCGCCGCTATGCGCCGAGACTCGGCGCTCGCATCGCGGAACTCGGCGATGACATCGTCGAGACGCTCCTCGTCGCTGACGACATAGCTCGCGGGACCCGGGTTCGCCGGGCCGTCACATTCCGCACGTCTGTCCAGGAATCTCTGGAACCAGAATCGCTCTGCGGCAGCGGCGTGCTTGATCAAACCGATCGGCGTGGTCGCGGATTCGACGAGACGTCGACGGCTTTCTGCATCCGACAGGCGAGCGACCGAAGCGATCAACGCCTCGCGGTTGCGCTCGACGGTGTCGTCGAGGATGTCTCGTTCGGATCCGTGATACGTCGGCGTCACTGGTCATCCCATCCGAAAGTGGCGGCACAGTAGCTGCGCCTTGTCGATACGTCACTGTGACGATTTAGATGGTGCGGCGGGCCGACTGCCGACCATGCGACACAGTATAGGCGTCAGGAAAGGTGCCAGACCGGATCAGCCAGCGGCCGCGCGAATGCGGCAGCCGATCGACCTTTAGGAACATAGAACATGAGCTTGCA
>JASLJL010000097.1 GCA_030152405.1 Gordonia sp. (in: high G+C Gram-positive bacteria)
CTCCGGCGGCACCACGCCGGAGGACGAGGACCACTCGGCCGAGTTCAAGGTCTTCCTGAACCTGCTGCGCGAGCGCATCGAGACCGACAACGGCAAGTGGACCAAGATCGCCGAGTCGGTGCAGGGCGTCACCGAGGAGACCACCACTGGTGTGCTGCGCCTCTACCAGTTCGCGGCCGCAGGTGACCTGAGCTTCCCGGCGATCAACGTCAACGACTCGGTCACCAAGAGTAAGTTCGACAACAAGTACGGCACCCGTCACTCGCTGATCGACGGCATCAACCGCGGCACTGACGTCCTCATCGGCGGCAAGAAGGTGCTGATCTGCGGCTACGGCGATGTGGGCAAGGGCTGCGCGGAGTCGCTTGCGGGGCAGGGCGCACGCGTTCAGGTCACCGAGGTCGACCCGATCAACGCGCTCCAGGCGCTGATGGACGGCTTCGACGTCGTGACCGTCGAGCAGGCCATCGCAGACGCCGACATCGTCATCACCTCCACCGGCAACCTCGGCATCATCACCTTCGATCACATGAAGCAGATGAAGAACCAGGCCATCCTGGGCAACATCGGCCACTTCGACAACGAGATCGACATGGCGGGGCTGGAGTCGGCCGAGGGCATGACACGCATCAACATCAAGCCGCAGGTCGACCAGTGGGTGTTCCCCGGTGGAAACTCGATCATCGTGCTGTCCGAAGGGCGCCTGCTGAACCTCGGCAACGCGACCGGCCACCCGTCGTTCGTGATGAGCAACAGCTTCTCGAACCAGGTCATCGCCCAGATCGAGCTGTGGACCAAGAACGACGAGTACGACAACGAGGTCTACCGGCTTCCGAAGCACCTCGACGAGAAGGTCGCGCGCATCCATGTGGAGGCGCTCGGCGGCACTCTGACCAAGCTCACCAAGGAGCAGGCCGAGTACATCGGAGTCGACGTGGAGGGCCCGTACAAGCCGGAGCACTACCGCTACTGATCCGGCACCTCGCGGGTCCCCGAGGCATTCAGGTTCCCGAGGAGCTCAACGACGAACGAGGCACGCATGCGTGCCTCGTTCGTCGTTGACAGCCTCGTTCAGGACAGCAGCGACACGACCGCGGAGACGGCGGCGTCGTCGGCGGTCTGCGACCAGTCCGACATCCAGTTCGCCGATGCGAGGTCGGTGTACGCGCGGTAGACGGCCGCCTGAAGTCCGCCGTCGCGTTCGTAGTGGTCGACGGGTCGGTCCACGTCGGACGCGGCACGGCCGGACGCTCGCGCCATCGCGACTTCCGGTGGAACGCCCAAGACGATCTGGTGATCGGGGACGGGCAGGCCGAATCGGCCGAACTCAAGATCGGAGACCCAGTCGACGACCGGCGACGAGCCGGCGTCCTCGCCGAGGCGTGCGGCGCTGTACGCGGCGTTCGACGCCACGTAGCGGTCGCACAGGACCAGGTCGTTGTCGCGGCACGCGGCCTTCAGCGCCGAACCGGCTGCGGCCCGGTCGAGCGCGAACAGGAGTGCCATCGCGTAGACGCTGTCGCGCAGATCGCCGTGTTCCCCGTGGAGGGCTTCGGACGCGAGATCGGCGGTTATCGACTCGCCATATCGAGTTAACGTGAACGTCGCGGTTCGTGCGCCGCGTGCCTGTGCGGTGTCGCGGATCCGATCGACGATCGTCCGCTTACCTGCCCCGTCCAGTCCTTCGATAGCCACGAGAATGCCCACGCGGCACAGTGTACGACCCGATTCTCCACGCGCCGCGGAGGTCACAGCCGGGCCCGTCCGGCGCGTCGGAACGCCACGCCGACGTCAGGAGATGACACCATTGGTCCTCATGAAGCCACGCGTCCTGGTCGTCGACGACGACGCCGCCCTCGCCGAGATGCTGACCATCGTGCTTCGAAACGAAGGCTTCGAGCCGTTCGTCGTCGGTGACGGAACGCAGGCCCTCACCGCCGTCCGTGAGGTTCGGCCGGATCTGGTCCTCCTCGACCTGATGCTGCCGGGCATGAACGGCATCGACGTGTGTCGTGTCCTGCGGTCGGACTCCGGCGTCCCGATCGTGATGCTGACGGCGAAGTCCGACACCGTCGACGTCGTCCTCGGGCTCGAGTCGGGTGCGGACGACTACATGGTCAAGCCGTTCAAGCCCAAGGAACTCGTCGCACGCATCCGCGCCCGGCTGCGGCGCACCGAGGACGAGCCGGCCGAGCTCCTCTCGATCGGACCCGTCCAGATCGACGTCCCCGCGCACAAGGTGACGCGCGACGGCGAACTGATCTCGCTGACCCCGCTCGAATTCGACCTCCTCGTCGCGCTCGCACGCAAGCCGCGCCAGGTGTTCACGCGCGACGTCCTCCTCGAACAGGTGTGGGGATACCGCCATCCGGCCGACACTCGTTTGGTGAACGTTCACGTCCAGCGTCTGCGCGCCAAGGTCGAGACCGACCCGGAGAATCCCGAGATCGTCCTCACGGTGAGAGGAGTCGGCTACAAGGCCGGCCCGCCATGAGCGGTCGTCGCCGGCTGAACCGGCTCGTCATCAGCACCCAACGCGCGGCCGCCTCCATCGGCCGCGCGTTCGGTTCGGTGTGGTCGAGGTCGCTGCAGCTGCGGGTGGTCGTGTCGACCCTGGTCCTGTCGTTCGTGGTCCTGCTGATCCTGGGGTTCCTGTTGATCAGCCAGATCACCGGCAGGCTCCTCGACGCGAAGCAGGCCGCGGCGACCGAAGAGGTCGATCGCGCGCGGGGCATCGTCGAGCGCGTCCTGTCGGCGGGCGACACCAATTCGTCTCCCCAGAACGCGATGGCGCGTGCCCGATCGCTGCTCTCCGACAGCGACGCGGAGTCCGGAGCGAGCAGTTCCGGCGTCGGCACCTTCGACAGCGTCCTGTTGGTCAGCGAGAAGGGGGCGGTGAATCCCGATCTCTCGGTCGGACCGTATCGCGAGGTGCCGCGGGGACTTCAGAGCATGGTGAGCGGCGGCCAGGTCGCCTACCAGTACACCTCCGTCGAACGCAACGGCGAGAACGTGCCCGCGCTCGTCATCGGAACGCCGGTCGAGACGCCCATGCAGGGTCTCGAGCTGTACCTGGTGTTCCCGCTGTCCGGCGAGCAGAACACCGTCAATCTGGTCCGGGGCACGATGTTCGCGGGCGGCGTGGTCCTTCTCGGGCTCCTCGCGGCCATCGCATGGCTGGTGTCCCGGCAGGTGATCGCACCGCTGCGGTCCGCGGCGCGGATCGCCGTGCGGTTCGCCGACGGTCGACTCGCCGAACGGATGCCCGTGCAAGGAGACGACGAGTTCGGCAGGCTCGCGGTCGCCTTCAACGACATGGCGGAGAGCCTGTCCAAGCAGATCACGCACCTCGAGGAGTTCGGCGGTCTGCAGCGCCAGTTCACCAGCGACGTCAGCCACGAACTGCGCACCCCGTTGACGACGGTCCGCATGGCGGCGGACATCCTCTACGAGAGCCGAGACGACCTCGATCCCATGCAGCGTCGATCCGTCGAGCTGATGTCGAAGGAACTCGAACGGTTCGAGATGCTTCTGACCGAACTCCTCGAGATCTCCAGGCACGACGCGGGCATGGCCGACCTCGCCGCCGAACGCATGGACATCGCGATCCCGATCGACGGCGCCGTCTCCACCGTCGCTCATCTGGCGAAGGAGTCCGGCACCGAGTTGGTCGTCAACCTGCCGTCCGAACCGGTGTTCGCCGAGATCGATCCACGACGCGTCGAGCGGATCCTGCGGAATCTGCTCGCCAACGCCATCGATCACGGGGAGAACAAGCCGGTCGTCTTGACCATGCGGTCCGACGGTGACTCCGTCGCGATCACCGTCCGCGACCAGGGCATCGGTCTGCGCCCCGGCGAGGAGAAGCTTGTGTTCAACAGATTCTGGCGGTCCGATCCGTCCCGCGTGCGACGCTCGGGCGGGACCGGGCTCGGACTCGCGATCAGCATTGAGGACGCTCGACTGCACGCCGGTCGGCTCGAGGCGTGGGGAGAGCCGGGCGTGGGCTCCTGCTTCCGACTCACCCTCCCGCTGATCCGCGGCCACAAACTGCTCGGCAGCCCGCTGCCGTTGAAGCCCGCGCCGGAGGTTCAGCGATGACCGCCCGCCGACGTCGCATCGCAGGTCTGCTGCTCGTACTGTCGACACTCCTGACCGGATGCGTGTCGATCCCCGACGACTCCGCTCCCGCCCCGATCGAGGCGTTCAGCCGCAAGGATCCGCTCAACGCCGCACCGACGCCGCGTCGATCCGACGACCCGGAGACGTCGGCGCGCAACTTCGTGCGCGCGATGGCCGACCCGACGGCGGGCCACAAGGCCGCGCGCAAGTACCTGACGGGCGCCGCGTCGTCGAAGTGGGACGACCAGGGCGACATGACGGTCGTCGACAACATCAGCGTCGTCGTCGACGAGCGCACCGAGAGCGCCGTACGGCTCCGCATCACCGCCGATCAGGTCGGCACCCTCAGCCCGTCCGGGCAGCTGCTGCCGGCCTCCGGGACCATGGTGATCCCGCTGTCGATGGCCCGCACGTCGGCGGGGTGGCGGATCGACGGCGACCTGCCGCGCGGCGTGATCACCGACAACGCGCAGTTCCGCACGGCGTACCGACGTGCCGACCTGTACTTCCCCGACCGCACGATGAAGCGGCTCGTCACCGACCCGCGGTGGATCTTCGGTCCCGCGCCCGAGACGGGCGAACTGGTGTCCCTCCTGCTCCGCGGACCGTCACCCGACCTGGCGGGCGCTGTCGGAACCGGCGCGGAGAAAGGCGCGACGCTCGCCGGCCCGGTCGCCGCCGATGAGAACACCGTCACCATCGACCTCGCGAATGTCAGCGACGCCGACACCGGGGACCGGACGGTGCTCGCCGCCCAGATCGTGTGGACCCTCGACGCGGCGGGCATCAGCGGCACCTACCGGATCAACGCCGACGGCGCTCCGCTCGTCGCCGATCACGACGGCGACTGGCGGACCGCGGACGTCCGGTCGTTCGAACCCGACGTCGCCCAGTCCGGCCAACCCGTTCTGCATCTGGTCCGCAACGGCGCCCTCGTCCGATCAACGGGCAGCCGATTCGTCCCGGTGCCGGGCGCGCTCGGTGCGAGCCGCGACGTGCGGTGGGCGGCCGTCACGGCGGACCTGACTCGGGCGACGGCCGTCGTGCGACGAGGGGCGGGGGAGGCGCTCGTCGAGGGCGCCTACGGGGGAGACCCCGCCGAAGTGATCTCCGGCCGGTCGATCACCGCGCCCACGTTCGGCGCCGACGGGTCCGTCGGATACGCGATCGTCGACGGGAAGCCGATCCAGTGGACGCGTGACGCGCAGGGCGTCGCGCGTGCCGGCGTGATGGACGTCAGCGCGGTCGCCGACGCGGCGCCCGGCCCGATCACGTCGATGAGCGTGGCGCCCGACGGAGTCCGCGTGGCGCTCGTCGTCGCGGGCAGGCCGTTGCTCGCCGTCGTCTCGACCAATTCTCGCGGCGTCCCGTCGCTCACCGGCGTCCGGCTCGCCGCCATCGACATCGACACCGCCGTGCTCGACGTCGCCT
>JASLJL010000237.1 GCA_030152405.1 Gordonia sp. (in: high G+C Gram-positive bacteria)
CAGCGGCCTGGTCGTGATGGTCACTGCCCCGGACACCGCGTTCGCCGGTCTGCCGCCGATCGTCGTAGCAGTGATCGCCACCCTCGTCGGCGCCGTGCTGCTGACGGTCCCGATCTGGATGCGGATGCTCCGCGCGTTGAACGAGGAACGGGCCGCCCGTATTCGCAACGACGAGCGCGAGGAGATCGCGTCCCACCTGCACGACTCGGTCCTGCAGACCCTCGCCCTGATCCAGAAGCAGGCCGCGAGCGCCGACACCGTCGCACGTCTGGCAGGCAGTCAGGAACGTGAGCTGCGGCAGTGGCTGTTCGGCGACCGTGCCCGACCACGCGAATCTCTCGCCGCCGCGATCAGCGCCGTCGCGGCCGAAGTCGAGGACGCCTACGGAGTGGAGATCGAGGCGATCACCGTCGGCGACGTGACGCCCGAGGAGATGCTCGATCCCGCCCGCGCTCGTGCCTGGGGAGCGCTCGTCTCCGCCGCCCGCGAGGCGATGGTCAACGCGTCGAAGCACTCCGGCGCCGACACCGTCGACGTGTACTGCGAGGTGGCCGACGACCAGGTTCAGGTGTTCGTCCGCGACCGGGGCTGCGGGTTCGACATCGACGCCGTCGACGCCGACCGCCAAGGTGTCAGCCGCTCGATCCGAGCTCGCATGGAACGGGCAGGCGGAACGGCACGTGTCACGTCGACCGTCGGCCGCGGCACCAACGTCGCCTTGACGCTGCCGCGTGATGCGAACGAGATCGCTTCCGCTACAACAGAAGACGCACCTGCACACCCCGATCAGGAGATCGCATGACCGGCTACCGTCTCTTCCTCGTCGACGATCACGGAGTGTTCCGTTCCGGTGTCCGCGCCGAACTCGCGGGCGAGGACGGGATCGAGGTGGTGGGGGACGCGGGCACCGTGACGCAGGCGATCAGCGAGATCGTCGCGACGCGCCCCGATGTGGTGCTGCTCGACGTTCACATGCCCGGCGGCGGGGGCGTCGCCGTGCTGCGTGGTGTGACAGACGCGCTGGGGTCTGAGGCTCCGGTGTTCCTCGCGTTGTCGGTGTCGGACGCCGCGACCGACGTGATCGCCACTATCCGGGCCGGAGCGCGCGGATACGTCACCAAGACGATCAGCGGAACAGAGCTGGCCGACGCCGTGCGGCGCGTCGCAGAGGGAGACGCCGTGTTCAGCCCTCGCCTCGCCGGTTTTGTCCTCGACTCGTTCACCGGCAGGTCGGCGGTCCCCGAACCGCACCTCGACCCCGAGCTCGACTCGCTCACCAAACGCGAACTCGAAGTCCTCCGACTGCTGGCCCGCGGATACACCTACCGCGAGATCGCCGAAGAACTGTTCATCTCGGTGAAGACAGTCGAGACCCACGCATCGAATGTGCTGCGCAAGACGCAGCAGTCGAACCGGAACGCGCTCACCAGGTGGGCGGTCAATCGGCAGCTGGGCTGACTGTCTGACTCACTCCGACGCGGACGTCAGACGGTGAGCACGATGATGCCCGCGATGACGGCGGTGAGCAGCACGAACATCGCGAAGATCGCGGCCGCGAGGCCTGCGTTGCTGCCACGAGGCGATGGCTGCTGCGGGGGATAGAACTGGTACTGCGGTTGCTGCGTCGGATACGAGTGCTGCACAGGCACCGACGGGTTTGACGGGTACTGCGGTGGGATCGGTTCGGGGACGGCGCGCGGCGCGTACCGCCCGGGCGGGGGAGTCGGCGTGCCCACCCGCGTGTGCGCGTACGGCGCGGACTCCTGCGACGTGGCCGACTTCTGCAACGGCACGGCGGTTGCCGCGGCCGCCCGGACCCGCGTGTGGTCTGGCTTCGTCGTGACCAATCCGGTCAGGACCTTCTCCGACGTGCCCAGTTCGGCCGCCGCGTACTGCACGAGCAGATCACGGGCCTCCGACATCGTCGGACGATTGGACGGAGACGGCTCGAGCAGGCGCAGGAGGATCGGTTCCAGTCCGCCCGCACGGGTCGGCGGGTCGATGCGCGCGGCCGCGGCACGGTGCAGCGTGGCGATGTAGTTGTCGCCGTCGCCGAACGGCGGACGGCCCTCGATCATCGTGTATAGCGTCGCTCCGAGCGAGAAGACGTCGGACGCTTCGCCCGGCTCGTCACCGCGCGCCACCTCGGGCGCGAAGTAGGCGGGGGTGCCGGTGACGATTCCGGTCTGGGTGATCGACACGTCGTCCTTGGCGCGGGAGATGCCGAAGTCGGTGATCTTCACCAGGCCGCTGGTTCGTCCGCTGTTGGCGATCAGGATGTTCGCCGGTTTGATGTCGCGGTGGATGATGCCCGACGCGTGTGCTTCGGCGATCGCGTCCGCCACCTGCGCGATGATCTGTGCGGCCTCCACCGGAGCGACGGACTCGTTGTCGCGGAGCACGTCGGCCACGCTGTGCGACGGCAGATACTCCATCACCAGCCACGGATCCTCGCCGTCAAGCGCGACGTCGTGCATCGCCACCGCGTTCCGGTGGGACAGCCGGGCCGCGATCCGACCCTCACGCATGGCACGCTGGCGGTTGGTGAGCGCCTCGTCGTCGGACATCCCGGCCGTGGAGAGGACCTGCTTCACGGCGACGTCACGGTCGAGCAGTTGGTCGCGCGCGAGCCACACGGCGCCCATGCCGCCTCGCCCGATGCGTTTGACCAGGCGATAGCGGCCGGCGACGAGGTACGAGGGTCCAGGTTCGGCCGATCCGGTCATGGGGTCATCCTAGCCGGGTGCCCCGACAGCCCATTCGGACACTTGACGAGCTGTTCGCACATGTGTTCGGATAGGCGGCATGAGTGGAGTGCTCGAGTTGGTCGAGACCGACCTCGTGCGGACGCTCCGGCTTCCGGAGTTCCCGCGCTTGGCGGTGCACGAAGTGTTGGCGCCTGCCATGCTGCGGTCGGTGACCGTCGATCGCGCACATCCGTACGACTACGCGATCGAGACCATGACCGGCGACGCCCGTGACATGCGGGTGCGGATGAACGCCGCGGCGGTCCTGCGCCGCGAACTCCGGCGCAGGTCGTGGCGTCGATCGACGGTGGCGGTCGGCGTCACCGGGGCCGATCCGTATGGAGTGCTCGAAGAGCGCTATCGGTTGATGCCGGGTGTCGTCTCGGCGCTGGCCGAGGCGAACACGCCGTTCGCGCTGTACACCGGCTCCGATCTGATCGTCCGGGATCTCTCGCTGCTGCGGGTGGTGCGGCACGCGGTCCCCACCACCGTCGTGATGACGGTGCCGTGCCTCGACGACGACCTCAGCCGTCGTGCCGATCCGGCAGGGTCGCCGCCGAGGGCGCGCATCGACGCCGTCCGGCGACTCGCCGACGCCGGGCTGGAGCCGCACGTGCGGATCGCGCCGCTGCTGCCGTGTCTGACCGACTCGTCGTCGCAGTTGGACGCGCT
>JASLJL010000252.1 GCA_030152405.1 Gordonia sp. (in: high G+C Gram-positive bacteria)
CCGCTCGTGGACTCGGCGCAACCCGTCCAAGGTGAGGTGCGGGTGATGCTCGGTGAGGGTCGCGCACTCGTCGAAGATCAACGGTGCCAGATAGCCGGTCGCGACCACCGCGACGTCGTCGCCGTCGAAGCCGGGGACGTCACGACGGATCCGGTCGACGAGCCCGTCGATCTGGCCGGCGAATCCGAACAGGATGCCCGACTGCAGTGCCTCGACGGTGTTCTTCCCGACCACGCTGCGTGGCGACCGGAGCTCCACTTTCCGCACCGTGACGGTGTGATCGCTGAGCGCGCGGACCGCGAGATCGATGCCGGGGGCGATCGCGCCCCCGAGAAACTCGCCGTTCGCCGACACCGCGTCGATCACCGTCGCCGTCCCACAGGCGACGACGATGCACGGGCGGCCGGGAAAGTTCTCGTGAGCCGCCAGCGCATTGGCGACGCGGTCCGTTCCGACTTCCTTCGGGTTGTCGACGAGAAGCGGCACACCGGTTCGCACTCCCGGTTCGAGCAGGACGTGTGGGCCGCTGCCGAAGTACCGCGGCAGCATCACTCGCATCTCGCGGAGCAGGGAGGGAACCGTCGACAGGCAGGCGACTGCCGTGACCTGCTCGACGTCGGCTCCGAGGAGTCCGCGGAGGGTCAACGCCAGCTCGTCGGCGGTGTAGTTGGGCTGAGTGTGGATCCGCCAGTCGCGCACCAGTTCCGCATGGTCACCGAGCCCGGCGAACACTCCGAGATGGATGTTCGTGTTCCCGATGTCGACGGTGAGGAGCACTGAGGATTCCTCCTAGACCGTCGCGAACTCGGGGTGACGCGGGTCCTTCAGGCCCGAGTCCGCGGGCACGTCGGCCGGGTCGTCGCCCACCGTGACCTGACGGTTCTCCGAGTCGACGAACACGACGCGCGGGGAGTAGGCGGCCACCTCGGCCTCGTTCATCACGCCGTACGCGATGATGATCACGAGATCGCCGGGGTGCACGAGATGCGCTGCGGCGCCGTTGATCCCGATGACGCCGGTACCGCGTTCGCCGGCGATGGCGTAGGTCTCGAGGCGATTGCCGTTGTCGATGTCGACGATCGTGACCTGCTCGCCCTCGAGGATGTCGGAGGCGTCGAGCAGATCGGCGTCGATGGTGACGGAACCGACGTAGTGCAGGTCGGCCTGCGTCACCGTCGCCCGGTGGATCTTGGACTTCATCATGGTGCGGAACATGCTCAACCCTCTTCTTTTCCGATGAAACCGGTGCCGATCGCGACGCCGACGTTGTCGAGCAGTCGAGTGGCGCCCAGTCGAGCCGCCACGAGCAGCCGCCCGTCCCCCACCTCTGGGGGATCTTCCAGTCCTCGACCGCGCAGTGCGAGGTAGTCGACCTCGATGCGCGGCTCTGTGTCGAGCACGGCCTGTGCCGCGGCGAGGATCGCCGCCTCACCGTGCTCCGCTGCGTGAGTCCCCGCAAGGAGCGCCGCCGACAGCGTGGTCGCCAGCTCCCGGTCCTCGGCCGACAGGTAGCGGTTGCGCGACGACAACGCGAGACCGTCGGCTTCGCGAACCGTCGGCACGCCGACGACGGAGACGTCCATGTTGAGGTCGTTCACCATCTGATTGATCAAGATGAGCTGCTGGTAGTCCTTCTCACCGAAGTAGGCCACGTGCGGCTCGACGATGTTGAACAGCTTGTTGACGACGGTCAGCATTCCGGAGAAGTGCGTCGGCCGCGCAGCCCCTTCGAGGATGTCGCCCGCGGGTCCGGGATGGATCGTCGTCCGCGGTCCCACCGGATACATGTCCTTGGCGGTCGGCGCGAACACCAGCTCCACGCCGAGAGCGCGCAGCTTGGCCACGTCCTCGTCGAATGTCCGCGGGTAGGCGTCGAGGTCTTCGCCCGCACCGAATTGGAGCGGGTTCACGAAGATCGACACCACGACGACCGTGCCGAGGTCCTGCGCGGTGCGCACCAGCTGAAGATGCCCCTCGTGGAGTGCACCCATCGTCGGGACGAGCGCGACGCGCTTCCCCGTGCCGCGCAGCGCCTTCGTGATGCGCCGCACAACGGCGGGGTCCCGTTGGACGGTCAGCTCGCCGGGGGCGAACAGGGGTGCATCGGTCACGGTTGGGCCTCCAGCAGATCGCGCAGGGCGGGCGCCGAATCGTGCTGGGCTGCAGCGCGACCGGCGAGCACGCGATAGGCGCGCGCGATGCCCTCGTGGACGTCGGACAGTTCTTCGAGGTGACGTGCGACGGTGTCGACGTCGCCGCGGGCGACCGGGCCCGTCAGCGCGGACCGCCCCTGACTGAGGACGTTCTCCAACGACGCGGTGACGAGCGGCGCCAACAGCTGTTCGGCGAGGCCGATGCCTCCCCCGTCGACGGTCGCGTTGTCCGCCGCGTCGCCTCCCGGCCCGCCGATGGCCGCCTGCAATGCGGTGACGGCGTCGGTGATCAGCGCGTTCAAGTTGTTGGCGCCGTGCGCGAGGGCCGCGTGGTACAGCGTGCGGCTGGTCTCGGCGATCCGGATGGGAGTGGCTCCGAGTTCCATGACGAGGGCCATGGCGATGGCGTCGCCGATCTCGTCCGAGGCCGTGACGCCGAAGCACGAGGCGGTCAGGCGCGCCACGTCGTCGGTGGTGCCGACGAACGTCATCGCGGGATGTGTGGCGATAACGATGCCTCCGCGGTGCGCGATGGGCGACAGAATCTGCACTCCGTGCGCCCCGGCGGTGTGAGTGACGATGGTGCCCGGTCGGAACGTCTCGACGTCGGCGATCTGGGCGGCGACGTCGGCGAGTCGGGTGTCCGGGACGGCGATGACGATGAGGTCGGACGCCTC
>JASLJL010000273.1 GCA_030152405.1 Gordonia sp. (in: high G+C Gram-positive bacteria)
GTCTGCACGCGAGCGCGTTCGCGGCGTCCGCCCTCACACGCGTCATCGGTGACCGCGCCTACATTCTCCTCCCGTCGGCGTCCGTCGAGCCGATCACCCGGTGGACGAGCACGCTCGTGTCGAGATTCGACGGTGATCCCCTTCTCCGCGGCGCGAGGCTGCGGGCAGGCGTCGTGTTCCCCGTGGACGGACTGGCCGCGGTCGCACCCGCTCGCCTCGAAGTGGACCGCGTGCTGACCGCGACACTCGGGAGCCCACACGCCGATCGAGTCACGACGCTCGCGCAAGCGCGCACCGCGGTTCTCCTCGGCGAGATCCTCGACGTCCTCGCCGAGCGCGGTGACGACCTCGTCGATCCGCGAGTCGCGGCACTGATCGGCTATGACGCCGACCATTCGTCGCAACTGGTCGAGAGTGTGCGCGCCTTCCTCGACGCGCACGGCAACGTACGTGACGCCGCCGCTCGCATCGGCGTGCACGCCAACACGCTCCGCTACCGTATCGATCGCGCCCAACAGGTGTCGGGGCTCGCCTTCGACGACCCCGCCGAACGACTGCTCACCGCCATCCAGTTGCGCCTCGGGTGAGTGACGCAGACAGTCAGGTCGCCGGGCGATAGGGGATCGAGTCGCTGACCGTCTCATCGACCGCGATGCCGTGTCCGAGCATCGGGAACGCACGTTGGGTGCACGCCGGCCGTTCGCAGACCTTGCACCCCGCGCCGATCGGGACGACGGTGCGGGGTTCGGACAGATCGATGCCGGTGGCGTACACGAGTTCGTCGGCGTGCGTCAGATCGCAGCCGAGTCCGATGGCGAACTCTCCAGGAGTGGAGAGGTGTCCGCCTACGGTCTGATCGGTGGTCCGAGCAAGCCAGAAATATCTGCGGCCGTCCGGCATCTCCGACACCTGGGTGTGGATCCGACCGGGTGCGGAGAAGGCGTCGTGCACCACCCACAGCGGGCAACTGCCACCGACCCTCGAGAAATGGAAGGCGGTGGCCGACTGCCGTTTGGAGATGTTTCCGGCGCGGTCGACCCGGACGAAGATGAACGGCACGCCGCGGTCGGTCGGGCGTTGCAGTGTCGACAGCCGATGGCAGACGGTTTCGAACCCGACCTCGAAGCGCCGAGCGAGGAGCGCGGCGTCGTACCGCGACTCCCGAGCGGCAGCGGCGAACTCCGTGTACGGCAGGATGAGCGCACCTGCGAAGTAGTTCGCCAGCCCGACTCGCAGGACCGGGCGTGAGGACTCGGTGACACCGGCTGCGCCCTCCACGAGCCGATCGATCTCAGTTCGCTGCGTCTGCATCGCGAGCTGCGTGGCGAGCTGGAATGCACGTTGTCCGGCAGAGAGCCGGCGTGCCAGAACGAGAGTCGCCGAGTCGGGGTCGTAGCTCCGTTTGGCGGTCGCGGCGTCGGTGGCCGCGCCGATGACCACGCGGATCCCGAAGCGTTCGTCGAGCAGACGGGCGAGTTGAAGATCGAGCCCGCCGACCGTCAGTCCGGCGTCGACGAACAACTGTTCCGCTGCCAGATCGAGTTCGGCCACGTAGTTGCGACGGTCGTAGAAATAGTCGCGCACCTGCTCGAACGGCGTCGTCGGCGAATCCGCGGATGCGGCCGGATCGTGTGAGCGGAGATTCTCGAGCTCGGCCGTGACGGCGGCGAGCTTGCGATGCAACGCGACAACGGTCTGTCCGACCCTCGGCATCCGCGACACGAGTTCGGTGATCTCGGCACGATCGACGTCCTCGCCGCGGGACATGAGCGCATCGGTGAGGTCGGCGGTGAGTCGCGCGTCCCCCGACTCGGCGAAGTAGTCGGCCGGGAGATCGAAGGTCGCCGTCAGCGACAGGAGAACTGCCACGGTGATCGGCCGGTGGTCGTTCTCCAGCTGGTTGACGTACGTCGTGGACAGGTCGAGTCTCCGAGCCAGCGCGGCTTGACTGATCCCCAGTTCGGAACGAAGACGCCGGAGTCGCGCTCCCACAAACGTCTTCGCCATGCGTACGACTCTACCGTCGCGAAGATCCGCAAGATACGCAGATTGCGCCTGAATGGTACGCAAAAATACGCATCTGCCAGGTCTTTCACGGAGCATCTTCTGCTGCGTACGGTGCGAATATGATCAATCACGAAGTTCGCACCCGACGCAGCGCAGACGACTTTCCCATCGAGGAGCACCTCGCCTACAAGGTCGCGCAGGTCGCCGCCGACCCCGTCGCCGTGCCGGCCGACGCGGCTGAGATGATCGTCAACCGCATCATCGACAACGCGGCGGTGAGTGCCGCGTCGGTCGCCCGTCGACCAGTCACGAGCGCCCGTCGGCAGGCACTCGCCCGCCCGCTCGCCGGTGGGTCGACGGTGTTCGGTGTGGACGGCGAGTTCGCGCCGGAGTGGGCCGCGTGGGCCAATGGCGTGGCGGTCCGGGAACTCGACTTCCACGACACGTTCCTGGCCGCCGAGTACTCGCATCCAGGCGACAACATCCCGCCGCTCGTCGCCGTCGCACAGCGGACCGGCGCGTCGGGGGCCGACCTCATCCGGGGGCTCGCGACCGCCTACGAGATTCAGATCGATCTGGTCCGCGGAATGTGTCTCCACGAGCACAAGATCGACCACGTGGCGCACCTCGGGCCGTCGGCCGCCGCAGGCATCGGCACCATGCTCGGACTCGACGTCGACACCGTCTACCAGGCCGTCGGGCAGGCACTGCACCTGACGACCGCCACTCGGCAGTCGCGCAAGGGCGCCATCTCCAGTTGGAAGGCGTACGCGCCGGCGCATGCAGGCAAGATCGCCATCGAGGCGGTCGACCGCGCGATGCGTGGTGAGGGCGCGCCGTCGCCGATCTGGGAGGGCGAGGACGGCGTGATCGCGTGGCTGCTCGGCGGACCGGAAGCCGCTTACACGATCCCGCTGCCCGGTCCCGGCGAGGGCAAGCGTGCGATTCTCGACAGCTACACCAAGGAGCACTCCGCCGAGTACCAGAGTCAGGCGCCGATCGACCTCGCGCGCCGGATGCGCAGCCGGATCGGCGATCTCGATCAGATCGCGTCGATCGTCCTGCACACCAGCCACCACACGCATCACGTGATCGGCACAGGCTCGAACGATCCGCAGAAGTTCGATCCCACCGCCAGCCGTGAGACGCTCGACCATTCGGTGATGTACATCTTCGCCGTCGCACTGCAGGACGGCGACTGGGATCACGAGCGCTCCTATGCTCCCGAGCGTGCTGCCCGCCCCGACACGGTTGAGCTCTGGCAGAAGATCTCCACCGTCGAGGACCCCGAATGGACACGTCGCTATCACTCGGCCGACCCGAACGAGAAGGCATTCGGCGCGCGTGCCGTGGTGACACTCAAGAGCGGTGAGGTGATCGAGGACGAACTCGCTGTGGCCGATGCTCATCCGCTCGGCGCCCGGCCGTTCGCCCGCGAGCAGTACCTCGCGAAGTTCGCCCGCATGGCGGACGGCGTGGTCGATCCCGCCGAACAGGCACGATTCGTCGACGCCGCTACCACGGTCATCGACGCCGAGGCGGGCGACCTCAACGGTCTCAACGTTCGGGTGCTCGACAGTGTGCTCGACTCGGCGGCCGCGACCGGCGAGGGGATCCTCTGATGAGCGACGCGACGGGACTGTTCACGTCGAGGGCGACCGATGCAGAGAAGCGCTCAACCCTTCGTGCTGCACTCGAGTCGGGAGAGTTGCAGCGCTGGCCGGGCGCGTTCAGCCCGCTGGTCGCGAAGATCGTCGCCGACGTCGGGTTCGACGGGGTGTACGTGTCGGGTGCCGCGCTGTCCGCGGATCTCGGACTGCCCGACATCGGACTGACGACGCTCAGCGAGGTGGCCGCGCGAGGCGGAGCCATCGCACGTTCCACCGAGTTGCCCACGCTCATCGACGCGGACACCGGCTTCGGCGAGCCGATGAGCGCGGCACGGACGGTCTCCGTGCTCGAGGACGCGGGCCTGGCCGGATGTCATCTGGAAGACCAGGTCAATCCGAAACGCTGCGGCCATCTCGACGGCAAAGAGGTCGTCCCCGCCGACGAGATGATCCGCCGGATCGCCGCGGCCGTCGGAGCTCGCCGCGACCACAACTTCATAATCTGCGCGCGAACCGATGCACGCGGAGTGGAGGGGCTGGACGCGGCGATCGAGCGGGCCAGGGCCTACGTCGACGCCGGAGCCGATCTCATCTTCACCGAGGCTCTTGCGGATGCGAGCGAGTTCGCGGCGTTTCGAGCTGCTGTCGATGCGCCGCTGCTCGCGAACATGACCGAGTTCGGGAAATCGAAGCTGCTGACGACGGACCGGCTGCGCAACCTCGGCTACAACGCGGTGATCTATCCCGTCACCACGCTCCGACTGGCGATGGGAGCAGTCGAAGCGGGGCTCGCCGCGATCTCGGAGGAAGGCACACAGGCCGGACTGCTCGACAAGATGCAGCACCGATCTCGGCTGTACGAGTTCCTTCGCTACGCCGACTACAACGCGTTCGACACCAACCTCTTCACCTACTCGACCACAGGGGAGCGATCATGAGCACCGTCAGCAGTGCCGCCGAGAGCACACCAACCATCTACAAGGGCTTGGCAGGCGTCGTCGTCGACACGACGGCGGTGTCGAAAGTGGTGCCCGAGACCAATTCGCTGACCTACCGCGGCTACGCGGTGCAGGAACTGGCCGCGAACTGCTCGTTCGAGCAGGTCGCCTACCTGCTCTGGTACGGCGAACTCCCCAACGATTTGCAGTTGGCGCAGTTCGTGCAGCGGGAGCGGGCGGCCCGACGTCTGGACCGGTCCGCCCAGGCGGTGCTCGCTCGCACACCGGACACCTGCCATCCGATGGACGTGGTCCGGACGATGATCAGCTATCTCGGAACCGAGGATCCGGACGAGGACGCGGCGGGTCCGGACGCGTTGATGGAGAAGGCTCAGCGCATGTACGCGATTCTCCCGACGATCGTTGCGGCGGACATGCGACGACGAAAGGGTCTCGATCCGATCGCACCGCACCACGGACTCGGCTACGCGGAGAATTTCCTGAACATGTGCTTCGGCGAGGTGCCCGACCCGGTGATCGTGCGCGCGTTCGAGAAGTCGATGGTGCTGTACGCCGAGCACAGCTTCAATGCGTCGACGTTCGCGGCCAGAGTCGTCACGTCGACAGGTTCAGACATGTACAGCGCGGTGACAGCCGCGATCGGCGCGCTCAAGGGATCGCTGCACGGCGGGGCCAACGAGGCGGTCATGTACGACATGATCGACATCGACAGGCCCGATCGTGCCGAGCAGTGGCTCAACGCGAAACTAGACGCGAAAGAAAAGGTGATGGGATTCGGGCACCGCGTGTACAAGAACGGAGACTCGCGTGTCCCGACCATGTACGACGCACTGGTCGACGTGTCCGATCTCCTCGACGACCACACATGGCTCGGCATCTACCGGGAACTCGAACACGTGATGGCCGACCGTACCGG
>JASLJL010000298.1 GCA_030152405.1 Gordonia sp. (in: high G+C Gram-positive bacteria)
CCGACCGCGACCAAGCAGCCGTCGAAGTCGCCGCCCGAACCGCTGCAGCCGATTTCGCCGAGGAGTTCGACGAGGGCTACGACACCCGCGTCGGCGAGCGTGGACTCACGCTGTCCGGCGGCCAACGTCAGCGAGTCGCCCTCGCACGAGCACTCCACGCCCGGACCCCGATCCTCGTGCTCGACGACGCGACGTCGGCCGTCGACGCGGTGACCGAGGCCCGCATCCTCACCGCGCTGCGCGATCAAGGCGCGACGATGCTCGTGCTCGCACACCGCGCGTCGACCCTGACGATCGCCGATCGGGTCGCCGTGCTGGTCGACGGACGCATCGCCGACGTCGGGACGGTCGACGAACTCACCGAGCGCAGCCCGGAGTTCACTCGACTGATGGCGTCGTCAGACGCGCAGGAGACCGATGACCGCGTCGAGACCGTCGACGACCTGTGGCCGGGCCGAGGCGACGCCGCCGACGACGGCGCGCTGGGCGCCGCGAGCGCGTCGCCCGAACTGGCCGCCGTTCTCGACCGACTCCCGCCGGCCGACGAGGAACCACGGGTGGACGTGGACGCCGCACGCGCCGAGCGCCCCGGCTTCAGTCTCCGCCAGATCGTCGCGCCGGTTCGGCTGCTGCTCGCCGCCGTCATCGTGACCATCAGCGTCGACACTCTTGTCGGCCTGGCCTTCCCCACCCTCGCCAAGCGGGTGCTGGCGGCGGACTCGACCGGCCCGATCGTGGCCGTCACCGCCGTCGGTCTCGCGTTGGTCGCGGTGTCGTGGGCGGCCTCCCGGATCAACACGATCCTCGCCGCGCGTGCCGGCGAACGCGTGCTGTTCGGCCTGCGTGTCCGCAGCTATGCCCACCTGCAACGACTCGGGCTCGACTACTACGAGCGCGAACTGTCGGGCCGGATCATGACGCGCATGACGACCGACGTCGACGCGCTGTCGGGGTTCCTGCAGACGGGGATGTCGTCGGCCGTGGTGTCGCTGCTGACTCTCGTCGGCGTCCTCGCGGCGCTGTTGCTCACCGACTGGCACGTGGCGCTCGCCGTACTCCCGATCTTCCCCGTTCTGATCATCGCCACCGTCGTGTTCCGTCGGTTCTCCTCGGCCGCGTACACCCGGTCCCGCGAACTGATCTCGGTGGTCAACGCCGACTTCCAGGAGAACATCGCGGGCCTGTCGACCACCCGCGGCTACCGCCGACTCCCGGTGGCGGTCGACGAGTTCGCAGCCCGTTCGGACGACTGGTACGCCGCACGCATGACGTCGCAGCGCGCCGTGGCGACCTACTTCCCATTCATCACGTTCTGTGCCGACCTCGCGACGGCGATCGCCGTCGGAGTCGGCGCGGGCCAGATCGCGTCGGGGCGCCTCGATCCGGGAACGCTCGTCGCGTTCGTGCTCTACCTGGCCATGCTGTTCGGGCCCGTGCAGCAGCTCACCCAGGTGTTCGACGGCTATCAGCAGGCGGCCGTCGGCCTTCGACGCATCCGTGACCTGGTGACCACGCCGACCTCCGTCTCCGACATCGCCGACACCGGCCCGATCGAGTTCGACGGCGACGTGCGCTTCTCCGACGTCGACTTCGCCTACCGCGGCGCGACGCGGCCGGCCCTCACCGGCCTCGACCTCCGCATCCCCGCGGGCACCTCGCTCGCCCTCGTGGGCGCGACCGGCGCAGGCAAGTCGACGGTCGTCAAACTCCTCGCCCGGTTCTACGATCCGACGTCGGGCGCGGTGACGGTCGACGACACCGACGTGCGGACGGTGAGCCTGGCCCGCTACCGTGCCCGCCTGGGCGTCGTCCCGCAGGAGCCTCACCTGTTCGCGGGCACCGTGGCCGACAACATCGCCTACGGCCGGCCCGATGCGACGCACGCCCAGATCGCCGCCGCCGCCCGACGTGTCGGCGCCGCGTCGATGATCGCCGGGCTGCCCGGCGGCATGGAGTCCATCGTCAGCGAACGCGGTCGGAGCCTGTCGTCCGGTCAACGACAGCTCATCGCGTTGGCGCGCGCCGAGCTCGTCGAACCCGACGTCATCCTCCTCGACGAGGCGACCGCGACGCTCGACCAGGCGACCGAAGCCCGGGTCCTCGCCGCGGGCGCGGCCCTCGCCCAGCGTCGGACCAGCCTGATCGTGGCGCACCGGCTGCCGACCGCGGCCCGCGCGGACGCGATCGCGGTGGTCGACGACGGCCGCATCGTGGAGTACGGCGATCACGCCTCGCTCTACGCCGCCGACGGTCCGTACCGCCGACTCTGGGATGCCGGAGATCGTATGATTTCCACCACATGACGCGGATATCCTGCTGCAACCTCACCTGAACGCAACGGCGACCTGCAAGTCCGCGTACGCTAGACGATTGGCTGGCCGGGTAGTCCACAAGACTGCGGTAGCCAGCCAGGCGACACGACAAGCACTGGGTGAATTGAGGCGAGACAACGCTGTGAGCAGTTCGATTTCTGAGTCCGATTTCGGACAGAACGAATGGCTGGTCGAGGAGATGTACCAGCGATTCCTGACCAACCCCGACTCTGTGGATCCCAGCTGGCATGACCTGCTGAAGAACTACAGCCCGTCGAACGGCGCAGCTCCCGCGGCCGCCGCCGCTCCCCCGGCGTCGGTGCCCCCGACCCCCGCGAACACCGCCCCCGCCGCTCCGACGGCGCCGGCCGCTCCGGTCGCCCCGAAGCAGCCCGTCACCCTCGACGCCGAGCCCGAGCGAACCGCCGCGCCGGCCCGCCCCGCGCCCGCACGCGAAGCCGCGGCGACGAAGGCCGCGTCGGGCACGAGCCGCGCGGCCGCTGCAGCGAAGCCCGCGAGCACCGACGCGACCGACGAGGCGAAGATTCTGCGCGGCCCGGCCGCGGCGATCGTGCGAAACATGACGTCGTCGCTGACCATCCCGACCGCGACGAGCGTCCGCGCCGTCCCGGCCAAGGCGATGATCGACAACCGCATCGTCGTCAACAACCATCTCGCCCGCACCCGCGGCGGCAAGATCAGCTTCACCCACATCCTCGGCTACGCGATCGTCCAGGCGATCAAGGCGTTCCCGAACATGAACAACCACTTCGAGGAGATCGACGGCAAGCCGAACGTCGTCACTCCCGCGCACACCAACCTCGGCCTGGCGATCGACCTGCCGGGCAAGAACGGACAGCGCACTCTCGTCGTCGCAGCCATCAAGGAATGCGACACGATGGACTTCGCCCAGTTCGTCGCCGCGTACGAGGACATCGTCCGCCGCGCGCGTGACGGCAAGCTCGGCGCAGCCGACTTCGCGGGCGTCACCATCTCGCTGACCAACCCCGGCACCATCGGGACGGTCCACTCGGTTCCCCGTCTCATGCCGGGACAGGGCGCGATCATCGGCGCGGGCGCCATGGAGTACCCCGCCGAGTTCCAGGGTTCGAGCGAGGAGCAGCTCGCCGACATGGGCGTCGGCAAGCTGATGACCCTCACGTCGACCTATGATCACCGGATCATCCAGGGCGCCGAGTCGGGCGACTTCCTGCGCACGATTCACAACCTGCTCATCGACGACGCGTTCTACGACGAGATCTTCACGTCGATGCACATCCCGTACGAGCCGATCCGCTGGCGTCGGGATCTGCCCGCGGGCCTCGTCGACAAGAACACCCGTGTCCTGGAGCTGATCGCGGCCTACCGCAGCCGTGGTCACCTCATGGCCGACACCGATCCGCTGGCCATGGACAGCGACGCGCGCGCTGCTCACCCGGACCTCGACGTCCTGACCTACAACCTGACCCTGTGGGACCTCGACCGCACCTTCACCGTCGGCGGGTTCCACGGCCAGGACAAGATGAAGCTGCGCGACGTCCTGTCGGTGCTGCGCGACGCGTACTGCCGCCACATCGGCGTCGAGTACACGCACATCCTCGACCCGGAGCAGCAGCGTTGGCTCCAGGAACGTGTCGAGATCAAGCACGTCAAGCCGCCGGTGGCCGAGCAGAAGTACATCCTGAGCAAGCTGAACGCCGCGGAGGCGTTCGAGACGTTCCTCGCCACCAAGTACGTCGGCCAGAAGCGCTTCTCGCTGGAGGGCGCCGAGACCGTCATCCCGATGATGGACGCCGTCATCGACCGGTCCGCCGACCACGACGTGCAGGAAGTCGTCATCGGCATGCCTCACCGCGGTCGCCTTAACGTCCTGGCGAACATCGTCGGCAAGCCGTACTCGAAGATCTTCACCGAGTTCGAGGGCAACCTCGGCGAGGCGGTCTCGCACGGTTCCGGAGACGTCAAGTACCACCTCGGAGCCGAGGGCAAGTACTACCAGATGTTCGGCGACAACGAGATCAACGTGTCGCTGACGGCCAACCCGAGCCACCTCGAGGCCGTCGACCCCGTGCTCGAGGGCATCGTCCTCGCCGAGCAGGTCCTGCTTGGCGCGGACA
>JASLJL010000311.1 GCA_030152405.1 Gordonia sp. (in: high G+C Gram-positive bacteria)
CGATCCCGACGCACTCCAGGGACGGCGCCTCAACCAGTACCTCGTGCTCCGCGGAGGAGTCCGCATGTGTCAGAGCACGCTCGACTGGTGCGACGAAGCACTCGCCGGCCTCCGGCGAGAACTCCACCGCACCACCACAGCCACCGTCACATAGTCAGCCAGCCCGAAAGAGAAAGGTCGCGCCATGTCAGCCCAGACGGCCGAACCCAACACCCATTACCCGCTCCTGTTCGAGCCGCTGCAGATCGGCGGCACCACGCTGCGGAACCGCATCGTCATGGGGTCCATGCACACCGGCCTCGAAGACCGCTTGTGGGACACCCCGAAGCTCGCCGCCTACTACGCCGAGCGCGCCCGCGGCGGCGTCGGCCTGATCATCACCGGCGGATTCTCCCCGTCGCGCACCGGGCTGCTGCTGCCGTTCGCGGGCAAGATGACCAACCAGGCAGACGTCCTGCGCCACCGCGAGTTCACCAAAGCGGTCCACGCCGAGGACGGCAAGATCGCACTGCAGCTGATCCACGCCGGACGCTACGGCTACACCCCGTTCAAGGTCGCCGCGGGCAGCGAGCCGTCGCCGATCCACCCGTTCAAGCACTTCCAGATGACCGAGCAGGTCATCTGGCACGTGATCCGCTCCTTCGGTCAAGGCGCCAAGTTGGCCCGGCGCGCGGGCTACGACGCGATCGAGATCATGGGCGGCGAGGGCTACCTGATCAACCAGTTCCTGTGCCCGCACACCAACGACCGCACCGACAAGTGGGGCGGCTCCACCGAGAACCGTCAGCGCTTCCTGCTGGAGATCATCAAGGAGATCCGCAAGCAGGTCCCGCGCGACTTCCCGATCATCCTGCGTCAGAGCGTCGCCGACTTCGTGAAGAACGGCCAGACGTTCGACGAGATCGCTCAGCTCGCCCGCAAGGCCGAGGAGCTCGGCGTCGACGCGATCAACACCGACATCGGCTGGCACGAGGCGCAGGTCCCGACGATCGTCACCTCCGTCCCGCGCGGCGCGTTCGTGAAGTTCACCGAGCGTCTGCGCGACGTGGTGTCGATTCCGCTGATCGCGTCCAACCGCATCAACACGCCCGAGTTCGCCGAGGAGATCCTCGAAGGCGGCAAGGTCGACGCGGTCTCGATGGCGCGCCCGTTGCTCGCCGATCCGGATTTCGCCAACAAGGCGGCGGATGGTCGCTCCGACGAGATCAACACGTGCATCGGCTGCAACCAGGCCTGCCTGGACCACGCCTTCGTCGGCAAGAAGGTCTCGTGTCTGCTGAATCCGCGGGCCGGACGTGAGACGGTCCTGACGCTCGGCGCCACCCGGACCGCCAAGCGGGTCGCCGTCGTCGGCGCGGGTCCCGCCGGCCTATCGGCGGCCGTCTCGGCAGCTCAGCGCGGACACCGCGTCGACCTCTACGAGGGCGGCGACACCATCGGCGGTCAGTTCTCCATCGCCGCCCGCATCCCGGGCAAGGAGGAGTTCAACGAGACGATCCGCTACTTCACCCGCCAGCTCGAGATCAACAACGTGAACGTCCACCTCGGCACCCGGGTGACCGCGCAGGACATCATCGACGGCGGATTCGACCAGGTGGTCGTCGCGACCGGCGTGGTCCCCCGCATCCCGGACATCGACGGCATCGATCACCCGATGGTCGTGTCGTACGCCGACGCCGTGCTCGGTCACCGCGAGATCGGCAAGCGCGTCGCGGTCATCGGCGCGGGCGGCATCGGTTTCGACGTCACCGAATTCCTGACCGTCGACGACTCCCCCACCCTCAACCTCAAGGAGTGGGAGCAGGAGTGGGGCGTCACCGAGGACCTCGACACCCCCGGATTCGTCACCAAGCCGCGCCCGCTGCCCGCGACGCGCCAGGTGTACCTGGTGCAGCGCAAGCCGGGCGGCCAGGGCAAGACGCTCGGCAAGACGTCCGGCTGGGTGCATCGCGCCACCGTCAAGATGAAGGGCGTCGAGCAGATCTCCGGCGCCAGTTACGACAAGATCGACGACGCCGGGCTGCACATCACCGTGCGCGACAAGGAGGGCAACGTGACCGGGCAGCGCGTCCTCGAGGTCGACAACGTCGTGGTCTGCGCGGGTCAGGAGTCCGTTCGCGACCTCGTCGATCCGCTCACCGAGGCGGGCGTCATCACCCACGTCATCGGTGGAGCCGACCTCGCGTCCGAACTGGACGCCAAGCGCGCCATCCGACAGGGCACGGAGGTCGCGGCAGGCATGCCGTGATCTGATCCGTTCGCCGAACGATTACCGCTCAGGCGCAGCAGGGCTCCCACCGGACCTGCTGCGCCTGAGCGGTCACGGTTGGACGGCAGATACGATCGACCCATGCCAGTACCTCCCTCTGTCTCCGCCCGCGCCGTCGTCACGGGCGCTTCGTCCGGGATCGGCATGGCACTCGCCAGGGCCCTCGCCGCACGCGGCCACTCGGTGATCCTGGTGGCTCGGCGCGGCGAGATCCTCGAGGAGTTGGCTGCCGAACTGCGTTCGCGTTTCGCGGTGGAGGCCGAGGTGCGAGCCGTCGACCTGTCAGATCTCGACGCGGTCGCCGTCCTCTGTGACGAGCTCGCGAGCCGCGAGATCTCGATCCTGTGCAACAACGCCGGCATCGCGACATTCGGACCGGTGGCCGACCTCGACGCGGCATACGAACGCGCTCAGGTCCGGCTCAACGCGGTGGCCGTCCACGATCTGACGCTGGCCGTCCTCCCGCAGATGATCGAACGGAAAACGGGCGGCATCCTCATGGTCGGCTCCGCCGCGGGCAACATGCCGATCCCCAACAACGCGACGTACGCGGCGACGAAGGCGTTCGTCAACACGTTCAGCGAGTCGCTGCGCGGCGAGCTGAAGGGCACCGGCGTCCACGTGACGCTCCTCGCCCCCGGCCCGGTCCGCACGCAGACGCCCGCCCCGGAGGAGCAGTCGATCGTCGACAAGATGGTCCCCGACTTCCTATGGCACTCATCGGAGAAGGTCGCCGAGATGAGCCTGGACGCCCTCTCGCGCAACAAGATGCGCGTGGTCCCGGGCACCTTGTCGAAGGCCATGTCGGTGGCGGGCGGCTACTCGCCGAGGGCGATCGTCGCGCCCATCGTCGGCGGCTTCTACAGCAAGCTCGGCGAGGACGAGTAGCGCGCGACGACTACAGTCGGACGGGTGCAGGACAAACTCGTATGGATCGACTGTGAGATGACCGGCCTCGACCTCGGCTCGGACAAATTGATCGAGATCGCGGCTCTGGTCACCGACAGCGACTTGAACATCCTCGGCGACGGCGTCGACGTGGTGATCCACGCCGACGACGACGCACTCGCGAACATGCCGGACGTGGTCACCGAGATGCACGCCAAGTCGGGACTGACCGACGAGGTCCGGGCGTCGACGGTGACGCTGGCCGAGGCCGAGGAGATGGTGCTCGCCTACCTGCGCCAACATGTCAGCGCGACGGGGACCGTACCGCTCGCAGGCAACTCGATCGCCACCGACCGTGGCTTCATCACTCGCGACATGCCGAAGCTCGACTCGTTCCTCCATTACCGGATGGTGGACGTCAGCTCGATCAAAGAACTGACTCGTCGTTGGTTCCCCGCCATCTACTTCGGCCAGCCGCCGAAGGGACTCGCCCACCGCGCGCTCGCCGACATCCGCGAGTCGATCCTGGAGCTCCGCTACTACCGGAAGGCGGCGTTCGTGCCGGCGCCCGGACCAGACGCGAAAGCCCTCGAACAGATCGTCGCCGACCTCGGCCCCGCTTGACGCTCGGAAAACACGCTGGTCAGAATCCGATTGGCAATGATCGATGAAAACCGGCTAGAGTATGACCCTGGCTCGGCCAACAGTGTGTGAACATTGAAATCCGTGCCGATGGTGGCTGTAGTTCAGTTGGTAGAGCACCAGGTTGTGATCCTGGCTGTCGCGGGTTCGAGTCCCGTCAGCCACCCCGAACAGAACGCCCGACCGGAATCTCCGGTCGGGCGTTCTTTCGTTCACACGGGCGATGCGCACTGTGGAACAGTCACTGAATGACCAGTCCGGCCACCCCCGCTCCCGCACACCCGCGAACCTGGCTCGCTCTGCTGCGTCCATTGGGTGCGATGGCGGTACTCCTGGCGGGATACTTCGCGCTCCCCAGTGAGCCCTCGCGGTTCGCACTCGTCCTCGGATGCCTCGCGGTGGTAGCCGTGTGCGTGTGGGAGGTGCGCAACTTCCTCAGGTCGACGCGTCCGGTCGAGACGGCCGTGGAGATGCTCGCCGCGGGGTTCTCGCTCTACCTCATCGTGTTCTCCGCGACGTACTTCGCGATGAGTGTGCACTCGCCGGGCGCCTTCGGCGAGCCGCTCACTCGGGTCGATGCGATCTACTACTGCCTCACCGTGTTCACCACCACCGGGTTCGGCGACATCGTTCCGATCACCCAGGGAGCACGAGTCGTCACCAGCCTGCAGATGGCGAGTTCGCTGGTTCTGCTCGGACTCGGCGTCCGGTTCGTCACCGTCATGGTCAAGGAGAGGCTCGCCGAGCGCGACGCCGGGCGCCGGCTGTGAGACTCATCCGAGCGTCCACGGCTCCTGCGGGAGCACATCGCCGGTCTCGAGCAGCGTCTTGAGGTTGGCGAGCACCGCAGGCCACCCCTGACTGATGTCTCGCAGATCGTTCGCGCTCTGCAGATTGGTGTGCGTGACAGTGAGCTTGACGATGTCGCGCCCCTGCTCGATGTCGAACGCGACGACGCTGACCTCTGCATCGGGATCGTCGGCGACTGCCGGGTCACCGAAGCCGAAGACGAGCCGCGTGGGTCGATCGGTCTCGATCACCCGACCCGAGACGTCGACGGTTCCCGAACCGTCGATGCGGACGTGGTCGACGCGACTGCCCACCTGCCAGTCGGACGTCTGCGCGTGACCCCAGTACCGAGCCGTGATCTCCGGGTCTGTCAGAGCGTCCCAGACTTGATCCGGCGTCGCCCGGATGTACGTGGTGTAGATGTAATCGGGAACTGAACCAGTTCGCTCCGTGGTCATGAAACTCTCCTCTGCGTGTCGTTTGACGGAGGCGAGGACCGCCAGCGTCGGTTCTTCGAACTTCCAGATCCAGCGTTGCTGGATCTCGTGGATGGGCACGGCGTTCAGGTAGTGCAGCTTCCGGCGCCCGTCGCGGATCGACGTGACCAGTGCCGCCTCCTCGAGCAGCGCGAGGTGTTGACTCACCGACTGCCGACGCATGTCGAGGCCGTCGCACAGCTCCCCCAGCGTCAACCCGGACTGCTCGTGCAGCATGTCGAGCAGCCGACGACGTCCGGGGTCAGCGAGTGCTTTGAAAACAAGGTCCGCATCCACCCCTCAATCATGCAGGCAAATGCCTGCCTATTGCAAGGGCGTCGTCACTGCCATCAACGTCGGCGCGGTCCTCGCCTGACGTCCGGCACTCGCACGGTCAGCGAGAGGCTTCGGCCCGGAGTCGGCGGACCTCGGCGACGGACTTGACCGTCGCGGCGACGACGGGCGGACCGAG
>JASLJL010000349.1 GCA_030152405.1 Gordonia sp. (in: high G+C Gram-positive bacteria)
CCGGCGAGCGGCGCGTAGGCCTGGCTGTACTGGGGAGCGGCACCGTACTGCGGCTGGCCGTACTGCGGCTGCTGCGGCGTGCCGTACTGGGGCGCCGCGCCGTACTGCGGCTGCTGCGGCTGGCCGTACTGAGGAGCGGCACCGTACTGAGGCGCCTGCGGCTGCTGCGGTGCACCGTACTGGGGCTCCCCGTACTGGGGCTGCTGGGGTGCGCCGTACTGGGGCTGCCCGTACTGGGGCTGCTGCGGCTGGGGCTGCTGCCCGTACTGCTGCTGCCCGTACTGGGGCTGCTGAGCGCCGCCGTTATCGGGGTTCTGCCCGGGCTGTCCGGGTGTGGGGCCAGTCATGGTTCGCCTCGACTTTCACTACGGGGTCTCCTGTGAGACTTCCATAACCTATGCCCTCAATACTCCGAATGCACGACGGGGTTCACCCGAACGGCTCCTGCCGCATCGGAGCGGAGTGCCGGAATGCTCACGTTCGCCACTGTTTCGGCAGGTCGACGCGATGTGCCGCGGCGTCCGACGCCTCACGTCGGACATCGGCTCAGGGTCGGCTCAATGAGCGACGCGGCGGCGACGATTCACGGACGGTAGTCGGCCGGAATGCCCGAGAGGAAGTCGCGCGTCACGGCGACCGCCGACTCCGAGCCGCCGCCCAGGACGATGAGAGTCGCGAACGCGATGTCTCCTCGATAGCCGGCGAACCAGGCGTGTGACCCGCCGTTCACCTCGGCTTCACCGGTCTTCCCGTACACCTCGCCCTGGTCCGCGATCGCCGACGCGGTACCCGATGTCACGACAGCTCTCATCATCGTCCGCAGACGCGGATACACGGCCCCGTCGAGATCGACGGTGGGCCCCACCACTCTCGTCGCACGATCGTTGATCAACGCCGGCACCGGCCTGCGCCCGGTGGCCGCGGTCGCCGACACCAGTGCCATCCCGAGCGGGCTGGCGAGGACGGCGCCCTGACCGAAGCCGTCTTCGCTTCGCCGTACGAGCTCCGGTTCGATCGGCACTGAGCCCGACTCCGACTCGATTCCCTCGATCGTGTACTTGGGGCCGAGCCCCATGGCAGTCGCCGCATGGGCCAGGTCCGACGGGCCCATCCGCGCTGCGAGGTCGGCGAACGTCGTGTTGCACGACGCCGCGAACGCCTGTCGGAGAGTCACCTGCCCCAGCGAGAAGCCGTCGTAGTTGGGGATCGTGCGCTCCCCGATCGTGATCTCACCGGGACACTGCACCTGCGCCTCGGGATCACTGAGCTTGCCGTTCATCGCGGCTGCCGAGGTCACCATCTTGAACGTCGACCCCGGCGGGAACTGACCGGCCGCGGCCGGGAAGCCTGCACGATCGGCGTCGCCGTTCTGCGCGATCGCCAGGATCTTTCCGGTCGACGCCGCTATCGCGACCGTCATCGCCTGCCGCCCCTGCACCGCGTCGACCGCGCGCTGCGCCGCGTCCTGCACCGTGCGCGACAACGTCAGCGCCACGGCGGGCGCCGGAACGCTGGCGGCCTCGTGGACGATGTCGGCGACGAGGCCGTTCGCGTTCACCACGGACACCCGCCAGCCGGGAGTGCCGACGAGTTCGCCGCCGACGGCGTTCTTCACGCGTGCGAGCACCGCGGGTGCGAACCTCGGATCCCTGGGCAGGAGCACCGAGTCGTCGCGCAGCACGATGCCCGGCATTGTCAGCTGATCGCGCAGCCGGTTCGCATCGGATTCCGACAGCGTCCCGATCGGCATCGGGTCGGCGTTCGCAGTGCCCTGTTCGGCGATCCGCTGTGCCGACAGACCCGGCACGAACGGTCCCATCACCTGAACCAGTCGCGTCGCCGGGCCGATCACGTCACCCGACTCGGACGCGGCGCGACCGTCGAACAGCACGGTGGTGACCGTGCCGTTGACCATCACCTCGGTCCCGTCCGACTCGTTCACCGTGGCTCGTGGCGGACTGAGGTCGCCCACCGCGAGGTGTTGATCGGTCCCGAGTCTCGGATGGATGGCGGTCGACGCCCACCGCACCGACCATCCGGCGTCGCTGCGGCCCATCGACAGCGTCGCGTCGTACTGCCAGGTCCGCCCGCGCGACAGCTTCCACGTGTAGGAGACGTCCACGTCGGCCACGTCGTGATTCACCCGCACTCGCCCGGTGTGCACGCTGAGCGATTCCGCACCGAGTCCGTCCCACGACTCGGACATCGCTCGGGTCGCTGCATCCGGGTTGGTCGTCGCCTCGGACGCGGTCGCGAGATCGCGTGCCGCGAAGGCGTCGACGAAGCGGTTGGCGGCGTCGCGCGGACCGTCGTCGCCGGACGAGCACGCGCCGAGGGTCACCACCATCAGAAGCACAGTGCACAGTGCCATCACACGACGCAGATTCATCGGTTCCAAAGACTAGCGTGTCAGTCGACGAGAACCGTCGCGAACGTCCCCACCTGCGTGAATCCGACCCGTTGATAGGTCGCACGAGCCGCCGAGTTGAAACTGTTCACATACAGGCTCGCGATCCGGCCCTGCCGCGCGATCGCGTCCGCGACCGCAGCGGTGCCGGCCGCACCCAGGCCTCGGCCGCGCGACTCGCCGTCCACCCAAACTCCCTGTATCTGGCCGACGCGCCGCGACATCGAGCCGATCTCCGCCTTGTAGATCACTCGGTCGCCGTCGAATCGGGCGAAGACTCGACGTGCGGCGATCAGCGCGGACAGCCGACGACGGTACGACGCCCCACCGTCGGTCTCGCACGGGTCGACGCCCACCTCGCCGCGGAACATCTCGACGGCGGCGGGAAAATAGTTGTCGAGATCGGCGGGCGTGACGAGGCGGACCATCGGGTCGGGTGCGATCGCCGGCGTGCCGCTGAGTGCGAGCAGAGGCTGCTC
>JASLJL010000461.1 GCA_030152405.1 Gordonia sp. (in: high G+C Gram-positive bacteria)
GGGCTCTTCTCGATCTCGGGGATCCGGACGACGCCGACGAGCGCGTAGTCGGGCTCGTCTACGAGGCCGCCTCTCCGGCGGCGCAGTCGTTTGCGCACAGGCGTCAGGCTACTACTGCCCGTGCACCGGTGCGCGAAGCATCTCCGCCAAACCCTCCGCGTCCGGCAGGTCGTCCGGTTCGAGCGTCACATCGTGCCGGACGTAGTGGAATGCGGCCCGCACGCGTTCGACGTCGACGTCCATCAGCTGGGCCCATGCGATTCGGTACGCGGCGAGCTGAACGAACAACGATCCGCGCTTGGCGGGCTCGGGAACGGCTCCGGTCTTCCAGTCGACCACCAGCCAGTCGTCGCCTTCTCGGAACACCGCGTCCATGCGGCCGCGCACCACGGTCTCGCCGATCACCGTCTCGAAGCCGACCTCCACCTCGACGGGAGTGCGATCGGCCCACGACGACGCGAGGAACGCCGCGCGCAGCACGGCGAGCTCGTCGTCGGTCACATCGCCCGTCGCGGCGTCGGATGCGCCCGGCAGCTCGTCCATGTCCAGCAACCGGGTCGCGCCGAACCGCCGCTCCACCCACGCGTGGAACGCGGTGCCGCGCCGGGCCAGCGGATTCGGCCGGAACGGCACCGGCCGTCGGAGCCGGGCGGCGAACGCCTGCTCGTCGGTGTCGAGCTCGACGAGCTGACTGACCGACATGTGCCCGGGCAGTTCGACGTCGACCACCGGGTCGCGGTCGCGGGTGTGCTCGTCGAGCAGGACCTCCGCTTCGGCGCGCCACGCGATCACATCAGGGTGGTCGCTGTCGGCGTCGTCGACGGCGAACAGACCGGCGGCCGCTCCCGCCGAAGTCACGAGGTCGGCGGCCGTCGCCATCGGCGCCCTCCGCTCCCCCAGCCGGTCGACCGGCCACTCCACCGAGACCTGGTGTGCCGTCAACGGGTTGCTCGCATCCGGATCGGGCGGCGGCGCGTCCACGTCGATCGAGAACGCCGTCGCGTCCACCCCGTCGACCTCGCCTGCGGCCGCGCTCGCGACCAGCTCGGCCAGTTCGGTGTAGAACGGCGACCCGCCGCGGGGTTTGTCGCCCGATTCGGACCAGTGGTGAGCCGACACGAGCAGGGTGTGCTTGGCCCTGGTGAGTGCGACGTAGAGGAGCCGACGGTCCTCGTCGAGACGGCGATCGGCGACGGCGGCCTTGTGCTCGTCGATGACGGTCTCGAGCTCTTTGCGGTCGGCGAGCCCCGCGAGGTCGATCGGCGGGTAGCCCTCCCCGCCGACGCGGTCGGCGAGATCCCCGCGCAACGGCGCGGGCAGTTCTCGCGCCGACCCCAGCCACGTCGTCTCGGCCTTGCCGCTCGGCCAGATCCGGTCGGCGAGGTGCGGCATCGCGACGACGTCCCACTCCAGCCCCTTGGCGGCGTGGACGGTGAGGATCTGCACACGCTCCTCGGCCACCTCGACGCGGCCGGCTTCGAGGCCCTTCTCGACGACTTCCGCGGTGTCGAGGAACGCGAGCAGCCCCGGCAGGGTGGCGCCGGACCGTTCCGAATAGTGGGTGACGTAGTCGGCGAACGCGTCCAGATGCTCGCGGCCGGTGACGCGTCCGCGCATGCGACGTGCCCTGATCTGGGCCTCCACGGCGACACCGGTGGTCTGCTCGACGTCGGCGACGAGTTCGGGCAGAGGCTGGCCGATCCGCCGTCGGAGGCCTTCCAACTGTTTGCCGAAGGTGACGATCCGTTCGTGACCGGCCGGGCTGTACCTGTCCTTGTCACCGGGATCGGCGAGCGCGTCGCACAGACCCGCAGAATCGACGGACTCGCCGGGCAACGCCGCGTCGAGCGCGTCGCCGAGCGCGTCCGGGGTGGTGACCGCACCCGTCGTCGGGGCGCCCGCACCCGCTGCGAGTTCACGTGCGCGTCGCCAGAGTGCGGCCAGATCGGCCGCGCCGAGCTGCCAGCGCGCGCCCGTCAACAGCCGCATCGCCGCGGTGCCCGCCATCGGGTCGGCCATCAGCCGCAGGGTCGCGACGATGTCGGTGATCTCGGGGACGTGCAGCAGACCGCCGATGCCGACCACCTCGGCCGGGATGCCCCGCCGCTCCAACTCGGCGGCCAGCGGCGCGGAGTCCTCGTTGCGCCGGACGAGGATCGCCGTGGTCGGCGGCGACGTCTCGTCGCGTTCGGCGGCGCGGTAGTAGTCCTCGATCCGGTCGGCGATCCACACGCGTTCGTCCACCACGGTCTCGGTCAGGGCGAGACGAACGGTGCCCTCGGGTGCGTCCGGACGGGCACGCAGCACGCTGACCGGGACGCCGCGCCTCCGCAGTTCGTCGGACGTCCGGTTGGCGAGATAGAGCGCGGCGTCGCAGTTGCGCCAGCTGGTGAGCAGCTCGCGGCGGTGCGCTCCGGTGCCGTCGTTGCGGGGGAAGTCGAGTGCGAACCGAGGGAGGTTCGCCGCGGACGCGCCACGCCAGCCGTAGATCGACTGGATCGGATCGCCGACGGCGGTGACCGCGACGGCGGGCGTCCCCGTCGGCTGCACGCCGCCGAACAGCTTCGACAGCAGGACTCGCTGGGAGTGTCCGGTGTCCTGGTACTCGTCGAGGAGCACCGCGCGGATGCCCGCGCGCTCGGCGGCGACGACCTCCGGGTGCGTGGCGACCAGGCGCGCCGCGAGCGACATCTGACTGCCGAAGTCGAGCGCGCCCTGAGCCGTCATCGCCTCCCGCAGGGCCACGACCATCGGGATCAGTTCCCGTCGCTCGTCGATGACGGCTTGGTAGTCGCGCAGCTTCCGACTCGGCTCGTCCCGCTGACGCGGCCCTTTCGGCAGCGTCTCGACGAGGTCGTACAGGTCTTGCCCGGCCGCACGCAGGTCGGGGACGTCGACGAGATGTTCGGCCATCTCCGAGTAGAGCCGGAGGACGGCCTCGGTCACCGACGACGGGACCTTCGTGGTGGTCAGCTCCCCCGGCCACGTCGCCACCACGGAGAACGCCAACTGCCACAGCTCGGTCTCGCTGAGGAGCGTGGACGTCGGCTCCACTGGAAGCAGGAGGCCGTAGTCGGCGATCAACCGTCCCGCGTACGCGTGGTAGGTGCTGACCTCGGTGTCGGCGCTGCGCAGACGAGCTGCGAGCACTCCGCTGGGATCCCATTCGAGCAACGCGGGACTGCCCGCGAGCATCGACAGTCGACGTCGGATGCGCGCCGCGAGCTCGCTCGCCGCCTTTCGGGTGAACGTGAGCCCGAGGATCTCCTCGGGGCCGACGAGTTGATTCGCGACGAGCCACACCACCCGCGACGCCATCGTCTCGGTCTTCCCGGCGCCTGCGCCCGCGACGACGAGCATCGGCTCCATCGGGGCCTCGATCACCTCGACCTGCTCGTCGGTGGGCGGCGGCAGCCCGAGCGCGGCCGCGATCGATCGCGCGCCCACCGTCCGCCCGGACGACGGACCGGTGAGTCCGGGGTCAGTCATCGATGACCGCCTTTCCGCGCAGCTTCGCCGGACAGGCCGCGGTGAGCGAGCAGTGGCCGCAACCCGAGTTGGGGGTCGCGGTGAAGACCGGCCCCACGCTCGACGTCGCGGCGTCGCGGACCACCTCGATCCACTCGGTCACCTGTTCCGGGGTGAGCGGCTCCTGCAGTCGTTCGGCGGCGCCGGTCTTCTTGTTCGCCGAGTTCACGTAGACGAGGCGCCCGCCGCCCGGTTGGGTGGCCGGGACACCGTCGACCCCGCCGAGCAGGAGTGCCAGCTGATAGGCGGCCAACTGCGGATGCAGTTGCGCGTCGGCGACGGTGATCACCGTCTTACCCGTCTTGACGTCGACGATCACCGGGCGACCGGCGTCGTCGGTCTCGAGACGGTCGATGCGTCCGACCAGCCGGACGGGCATGTCGTCGGGAGCGTCCTGCGGAAGGTCGGCGCTCAGCTCGACCTCGACGCCCGCCTCGGTGAGTTCGCCTCGCGAGATCCGAAGCCAGTCCCGGAAGTGCGTGAGCATCGCCTCGGCGCGTTCGAGTTCGCGGGCCGAGTACCACTCGGCTGGTGAGCTGACACGGCCCCACACCTCGTGGAGCGCCGCCGTCACATCGGCGGGATCCATCCGCCCGGCGACCGCCTGCACCAGGGTGTGCACGAGTGTTCCGGTGACCGCCTGTTCGGCGTCGCCGTCCCGCCCACCGTGGCGCTCCATCATCCAGCGCAGCGAGCAGCGGCTGAGGGCCTCCACCGTGGACGGGGAGAGCGAGCGCGCACCGCGGTCGGGAGTCCACAGCGGGGCGTCGGTGCTCGGTCCGACCAATCCGAACCATTCGGCGGGATCGGCGCCCGGCACTCCGGCCTGCGCGAGCCGCGCGAGGAGCGTCGCCGCGGACGACGTCCGTTCGTCGGGCTCGTCGACGATGCCCGCCAGCACTTGTTCGGACCCTGCGACGACTGCGGCCCGCAGGTCTGCCACCAGCGACGGCAGCGACAGGACCCGAGACACCCCGGGATCGAGCGGTATCTCGTCGGGTGCGGCCTCCGGCGCCGCGGGGTCCTCCCCGTACCCGCCGAGAGCGTCGGCGATCTCGGGGACGAACCTGGACGGCGACGCGTCGCCGGTCCCGTCCTCCACCGCGGTCACCAGCAGCCTGGTCCGGGCTCGTGAGCATGCGACGATCAGCAGGCGACGCTCCTCGGCGAGCATCACCGCGCCCCGCGAGATCGAGTCGAGGGCGTCGGCGTCCACACCGTCGAGCAGATCGAGGAGTGCCGGCGTGTGCAGAATGCTGCCGCGACTGCGCAGCGACGGCCACAGTCCGTCCAGCACACCCGGGACCGCGACCACCTCCCACTCGCGGCCCGCGGCCGCGTGAGCCGACACGACCGCCACCGTGTCCGTGGCGGCGACGGCGACCCGGGACTCCCGGGGGATCTGCAGCTGGGCGAGGTAGTCGACGAACTCGGTCAGCGAGGCGGCGGGCAGATTGTCGGTGAAGGCCCCGGCCGCCTCGAACATGGCGAGCATGGCGTCGAGGTCGCGGTCGGCTTGATCGCCGGAGCGGCCGCCGCGCAACGATCGCGCACGCCAGCGTCGTTCCAGCCCGCTGGCCTGCCAGGCGCGCCACAGCGTCTCCTCCACGCCGACGCCCGCCTGGGCCGCCCGACGTGCCGCGCCGACCACCTTCGCCACCTGCTTCAACGGCAACGCCTCGAACTCCGACATCGACGAGAGGTAGGCGGCCGACCGGTCGTCGCCCGCGTCGTCGGCGCTGAGGGCGTGAGCGAGCGAGGTGAGCGAGTCCCGGTCGATCCCCTCCTTGTCGTCGATCCGGCGCACCGCGCGCCGCAGTCTGCGGAGCT
>JASLJL010000501.1 GCA_030152405.1 Gordonia sp. (in: high G+C Gram-positive bacteria)
GGTGTCGACCGCGACGTGCCCGCCGAGGTGATTGACCGCGTACAGCGGGACGTCCCACGCCAGCGCGTACGCCTTCGCGGCGGCCACTCCGACCAGCAGCGCGCCGGCCAGACCCGGCCCGATCGTGACGGCGATCGCGTCCGGCCGGTCGATGCCCGCCGCTTCGCGAGCGCGTGTCATCGTCGGCACCATCGCCTGCAGATGCGCACGCGAGGCCACCTCGGGCACCACGCCGCCGTAGCGGGCATGCTCGTCGACGCTCGACGCCACCTCGTCGGCGAGCAGGATCGCGCGCTCGCCGTCCCACGAGACGACGCCGACGCCGGTCTCGTCGCACGAACTCTCGATGCCCATCACGATCACGGGCGTTCCTCCTGCTCAGGGATGCCGTCGACGGGACGCATCATCGTGTACGCGTCCGCCCCGGACGGTTGATAGTAGTTGCGTCGGGTGCCGACGACGGTGAATCCGCTGCGCTCGTACAGATCGATCGCGGGCTGATTGTCGGTGCGGACCTCCAGGAACACCGGTGCCCGTTCCGCATCGGCGACCGCCAGCATCGCAGCGAGCAGCGCCCAGCCGAAACGGCCGCCCCGGTGCGCCGGATCGACCGCGATCGTGTGGATCTCGCATTCGCGAGATCCGACCGGTCCAAGCACGCTGATGCCCGCGTATCCGACGAAGTCGCCCGCATCGGTACGAGCGGCGAAGTACCGGTTGTGGGGCGCGCGGAGCTCGGCGACGAACGCGGTCAACGGCCACGGCGACTCGCCGACGAAGATCTCCGCCTCCAGCTCCGCACAGCGCGCCAGATCGGCCTGCGTGAGCGCGTCGACGACGGGCTCACTCACCGCCGGCCACCGGCAACAACGACTTGCGGCGCTGGTCCTTCAGCTCCACCGCGTCGGGGCGGCGGAGATAGAGGGGCTCGAGCGGCACCGGGGTGCTTCCGAGGACGGATGCCGCGACGGCGGCGAGCCCTGCCGCGGTCGGAGCCGTGCGCTGCAGGTGAGCCGATCCGCCGACCGCGTCGGCGAACCGCTCGGGGCAGATCACCGTGGCCTCGCCGGCGTCGAGATCCGCCGGCGCGATGACGTCGGGGCCATCGATGCGCTCGGAGCCCCGGTACCTCGCCCAATACACCTCGCGCCTGCGCGCGTCGGTGACCACGAGCGACTCCCCGTCCTGCCCGGCGTCGGCGGCGATCGCGTCGAGCGAGCAGACTCCGTGGACCGGCACTCCGAGTGCGTCGCCGTACGCGGCCGCGGTCGCCATGCCCACCCGCAGTCCGGTGAACGGTCCCGGCCCGACGCCGACGACCACGGCGTCGAGGTCCGATCCGGACACTTCCGCTTCGTCGAGGACCTCGCGGATGAGCGACGTCAGGATCTCGGCGTGACGCCGGTTCTCGTCGACAGAACGCCCCGCGAGTGTGGTGACGGCACCGTCCTGCACGGAGACCACACCGGTCACCACCGCTTCGGTCGCGGTGTCGATCGCCAGCACGATGGCGCGCTCACCCGGGGTCGTCATCAGGTCCTCACCCACTCCCACACGGCATGCCGTGTCTCGGATTCGTCGTCGCGGCGCAGTCGCACCAGCAGATGCTCATCGGCCAGGCGTTCGGCGACGCCCTCACCCCATTCGACCACGACGACGCTGTCGGTGAGGTCGGTGTCGAGGTCGAGTGCGTCCAGGTCGTCGAGAGTCGCCGAACCGTTCGCGTCGGCGAGCCGATAGGCGTCGACGTGGACCATCCCAGGTCGGCCCTCGACGCCTGCCGCGTGTTGCCTCGCGATGATGAAGGTCGGCGACGTGACTCGTCCGACGACGCCCAGACCTGCGCCGATTCCACGACTGAGCGCCGTCTTGCCCGCGCCGAGCGGGCCGTCGAGGATGACGAGGTCACCCGCACGCAGTTGGTCGGCGAGTTCCCGTCCGAGCGCCTCGGTGTCGGCGGTGTCGGGGAGGTCGCGTCGGCCTCCGGTGCGCCCGCTCACCGACGTGACCTGATCTCGTCGCGGTGCGCCGTCCGCCACGGCATCACCGGACGTCCGAGCGCGAGCCGCGAACGGCTCACCAGATCGTCGATGCCGTCGGTGACCAGTTCCGGATACTCCATCGGCAGCATGTGCCCGCAGCCCTCGGCGACGATCAGTCGAGAGTCCTGGCCCAGTTCCGAGTACATGCGGACGGAGTTGTTCAGCGGCGTGAGACGGTCGGTGTCGCCGCACATCACCACGGACGGGACCTGCGCGATCACCGACAGCGCGGTCGCCTCGTCGTGGCTCTCGAGGACTTTGAGGAAGTTGACCATGGTCGCGATGTGGGTGTTCTGGATCATCGACTCGACGGCGCGTCCGGCAGCCGGGCTGTGATATCCGGGTCCGAAGCTGGCCGCGACCAGTACCGGCTCCACCACTCTGCGGGTGACGCCCCGGCCCGCCTGCACCGCCCGCGGCATGTAGCGCACGGACAGGCCGAGCGCGTCGACGATCGGGTTGTTGAGCCCTTCGCCGAGACCGGCCTCGGTGATGCCGCGAGCGGCCGTCGACACGAGTCCGACTCCGGCGATGCGACCGGAGTGACCGAAGAGC
>JASLJL010000505.1 GCA_030152405.1 Gordonia sp. (in: high G+C Gram-positive bacteria)
CAGCAGCCACATTCCTCCACCGATCCCGAAGACGGCGAGGATGCTCCAGGCGAGACGGATGATCATCATGTCACTCCACCCTGGTGCACCAGAGGTAGGCCATACGTGGCGCTCTCGATCTCGTTCGAGATCGCCCGAGCCGTGAAGATGTGAATCGTCAGCATCAGACGGACCGCCGATCATCGCCTGCGAACAGGCCGACGGACTTCGATCGGTCCGTCGGCCTTCGCGAAGGGTGGGGAGAAGCCCTCCGTGTCAGACGGTGAAGCCGAGGGCCCTCAGCTGCTCGCGGCCGTCGTCGGTGATCTTGTCCGGTCCCCATGCGGGAATCCACACCCAGTTGATCTCCACGTCGGTGCACAGACCGCTGGAGACCAGCGCGTTACGGGTCTGGTCCTCGATGACGTCGGTCAGCGGGCACGCCGGCGACGTCAGGGTCATGTCAAGCTTCACACCGGCGTCGTCGTTGATCTCGAAGCCGTACACCAGCCCCAGATCCACCACGTTGATCCCCAGTTCGGGGTCGACGACGTCGCGCATCGCCTCCTCGACGTCGTCTTCGCTCGGCAGCGAGGTCGTCACGGTTTCAGTCATCGGTTCACGCTCCAGTCTGTGCGGACACGGTCTGGGCGACCGCGTCCTTGAACGCCATCCACCCGAGCAACGCGCACTTCACGCGTGCCGGGTACTTGCTCACACCGGCGAAGGCGATGCCGTCGCCGATCAGGTCTTCGTCGCCCTCGTCCTGGCCGCGCGAGGTCATCATCGCGTTGAACGAGTCGAGGGCAGTCATCGCCTCGGGCACCGAGAGGCCGACGATCTGGTCGAACAGCACCGACGTCGACGCCTGCGAGATCGAGCAGCCCTGCCCGTCGTAGGAGACGTCGGCGACTTCGCCGTCGACGACGGACACGCGCAGGGTGATCTCGTCACCGCACGTGGGGTTCACGTGATGCACCTCGGCGTCGAACGGATCGCGGAGTCCGCGCCCGTGCGGGTGCTTGTAGTGGTCCAGGATCACGTCCTGGTACATCTGCTCCATCCGCATCTAGCGACCTCCGAAGAAGTTCTTGGCGACACCGATCGCGTCGGCGAGCTTGTCGACTTCGTCGACCGTGTTGTACAGCGCGAACGAAGCGCGAGCACTCGCGGCGATGCCGAACTTGCGGTGCAGCGGCCACGCGCAGTGGTGACCGACGCGGATTGCGACGCCCTCGTCGTCGAGCACCTGGCCGAGGTCGTGCGCGTGGATGCCGTCCACGACGAACGACACCGCCCCGCCGCGTCGATCGGCGTCCGTCGGACCGACGATCCGCAGTCCGTCGATGGAGGTGAGACGTTCGAGCGCTCGCACGACGAGCGTGTGCTCGTGTGCCGCGACGGCGTCCATTCCGATCCGGTCCAGGTAATCGACCGCCGCACCGAGACCGACGACCTGCGACGTCATCGGCACGCCCGCCTCGAAGCGTTGCGGTGGCAGCGCGTACGTGGAGCCCTCCATGGTCACCGTCTCGATCATCGAGCCGCCGGTGATGAACGGCGGCATCTGAGCGAGGAGCGACGCACGTCCGTAGAGGACGCCGACGCCGGACGGGCCGAGCATCTTGTGGCCGGAGAACGCCGCGAAGTCGACGCCGAGCGCTGCGAAGTCGACCGCCATGTGCGGAACCGACTGGCAGGCGTCGAGCACCACGAGGGCGCCGACAGCGTGCGCTCGGGAGACGAGTTCGTCCACATCGGCGACCGCGCCCGTCACATTCGACTGATGCGTGAACGCGACGATCTTGACGGTGTCGTCCAGGTCGAGCGAGTCCAGATCGATGCGACCGTCGTCGGTCACCGAGTACCAGCGCAGCGTCGCGCCGGTCCGCCGTGCGAGCTCCTGCCACGGAACCAGGTTGGCGTGGTGCTCCAATTCCGTGACGACGATCGTGTCGCCTTCGCCGAGCGGCTTGCCGCCGAGCACAGCCGCGGCCCGGTCGTCGCCGAGCGAGTACGCGACGAGGTTGATCGACTCGGTCGCGTTCTTGGTGAACACGATCTCGTCGACGGCCACCCCGACGAAGCCCGCGATGGCCCCGCGTGCGTACTCGTAGGCGTCGGTGGCCTCCTCCGCGAGCTGATGCGCCCCACGGTGCACTGCCGCGTTGCGGTTCAGCAGGAAGTCGCGCTCGGCGTCGAGCACCTGCAGAGGACGCTGCGACGTGGCTCCCGAGTCGAGATACACCAGCGGCTTGTCGTCACGAACAGTCCGCGACAAGATCGGGAAATCGGCCCGGACGGCCGCGACCTCGAAACCTGTTGCGATGGTCATGGGGTCACTTGGCGACGGCCGAGGTGAACCGCTCGTAGCCGTTCTCCTCCAGCTCGTCGGCCAGCTCCGGGCCCGCCGACTCGACGACGCGGCCGTTCACGAACACGTGGACGTAATCGGGCTTGATGTAGCGCAGGATGCGCGTGTAGTGCGTGATCAGCAGGACGCCGCCGTTCTCGCGCTCGGAGTACTTGTTGACGCCCTCGCTGACGATGCGGAGCGCGTCGACGTCCAGACCCGAGTCGGTCTCGTCGAGGATCGCGATCTTCGGCTTGAGCAGGCTCAGCTGAAGAACCTCGTGACGCTTCTTCTCGCCGCCGGAGAAGCCTTCGTTGACGCTGCGGTCGCCGAACGACGGGTCGATGTCCAGCTCGGTCATCGCCTCCCGGGCTTCCTTGACCCAGTGGCGAAGCTTCGGAGCCTCGCCGCGGACGGCGGTCGCGGCCGAGCGGAGGAAGTTCGACATGGAGACGCCGGGCACCTCGACCGGGTACTGCATCGCCAGGAACAGGCCGGCGCGGGCACGCTCGTCGACGCTCATCTCCAGAACGTCCTCACCGTCGAGGGTGATGGTGCCCGAGGTGACCGTGTACTTGGGATGACCCGCGATGGCGTACGACAGGGTCGACTTGCCCGAACCGTTGGGACCCATGATCGCGTGCGTCTCGCCGGACCGCACGGTCAGGTTCACGCCCTTGAGGATGTGGATCGGCTCGGCGTCCGGATCGGCGGGCGTCACGTCGACGTGGAGGTCGCGGATCTCGAGAGTCGTCATGTGAAGTGGATTTCCTTCGTGTGAGAAGTGTGCGGTGGGTCAGGCGCCTGCGGTCTCGAGCTCGGCCTCGATGGCCGCTTCGAGTCGCTCGCGGAGTTCCGGGACGGCGATCTTGGCGAGGACCTCGCCGAAGAAGCCGCGGATCACCAGGCGACGAGCCTGGTCCTCCGGAATGCCGCGTGCCTGAAGGTAGAAGAGCTGTTCGTCGTCGAAGCGGCCGGTGGCGCTGGCGTGCCCGGCCCCGACGATCTCACCGGTCTCGATCTCGAGATTCGGCACCGAGTCGGCGCGCGCGTTGTCGGTGAGCACCAGATTCCGGTTCAGCTCGTAGGTGTCGGTGCCCTCGGCGGTCGGCCGGATCAGCACGTCGCCGATCCACACGGTGTGCGCTTCGCCGCGCTTGTCGCCGGACAGGTCGCCCTGGAGAGCACCCTTGTAGGTGACGTGCGAGCGGCAGTGCGGCGCCGAGTGATCGACGAGAAGACGCTGCTCGAGGTGCTGACCGGCGTCGGCGAAGTACAGGCCCCACAGTTCGGCGTCGCCGCCCGGCGCGCGGTACTGCACACGCGGCGAGAGGCGGACGAGGTCGCCGCCGAGGCTCACCGCGAAGTGGCGGATCGCCGCGTCGCGTCCGACAGAGATGTGGTGTGCGGCCACGTGGACGGCGTCGTCGGCCCACTCGTGGACGTTGATCACGGTCAGATGCGCACTGTCGTCGACGACGAACTCGACGTTCTCGCCGATGGTGCCGCTGCCGCGCTGATCGAGCACGACGACGGCCTTCGAGAAGGGCTCGGCGTGGATCTGGAGGTGCGTGTAGGCCACGTCGCCCTCACCGGGACCGTCGAGGGTGACGAAGACCGGCTCGGCGACCTGCGTCTCCTTGGCGATCGTCACGACGGTGGCGCTGGTGAACGACGAGTAGGCCTGAGCCGCGATCCGGTCGAACGGCACGCCGCCGCGCCCGAGGCGCTCGTCGTCGCGTCCGACGGTCTCGAAGGACACGCCGTCGACGGCCTCGGTGAGCGCGTAGTCGACCGACGCCGTCGCAACGGCACTGCCGTCGTGCAGCCCGCGGAGGCGACGGAACGGGGTGAACCGCCATGCCTCTTCACGCTGAGCGGGCACCTCGAAGGCGTCGACGTCGAACGACGAGAACATCTCACCCTTGTTGACGACGATGTTCCCCGCGCCGGCTCCGGGAGCCGTCGTGTCGAGTCCGGTGGTGTCGAGGTCTGCCATCAGCCGACCGATCCTTCCATCTGCAGTTCGATGAGCCGGTTGAGCTCGAGGGCGTACACCATCGGGAGTTCCTTGGCGATCGGCTCGACGAAGCCGCGAACCACCATGGCCATCGCCTCCTCCTCGGTGAGGCCGCGGCTCATCAGGTAGAACAGCTGATCGTCGCTGACCTTCGAGACCGTGGCCTCGTGTCCCATCGTGACGTCGTCCTCGCGGATGTCGACGTACGGGTACGTGTCACTGCGGCTGATCTGGTCGACGAGCAGCGCGTCGCACTGGACTGTGGAGCGGCTGCCGTGCGCACCCGGATTCACCTTGATCAGCCCGCGGTACGACGACCGTCCGCCGCCACGAGCCACCGACTTCGACACGATGTTGCTGGACGTGTACGGCGCCAGGTGGACCATCTTGGAACCGGTGTCCTGGTGCTGTCCCTCGCCCGCGAACGCCACCGAGAGCACCTCGCCCTTGGCGTGCTCACCGGTGAGCCACACGGCCGGGTACTTCATGGTGACCTTGGAGCCGATGTTGCCGTCGACCCACTCCATGGTGGCGCCGGCCTCGGCCTTGGCCCGCTTGGTGACCAGGTTGTAGACGTTGTTCGACCA
>JASLJL010000081.1 GCA_030152405.1 Gordonia sp. (in: high G+C Gram-positive bacteria)
CGTTCTCGTCGAGGCGCGTGCCGCGCGCCCAGTCGGCGGCGTTCATCGCCTTCTTGCCGGGAGCCTGCACGGTCCCGAGCTTGACCGCGCCGGAGCCGGTGCCCACGAACACCGCCTTCTTCGTCACGCCCAGCTGTCCGGGGTCAAGCGGCCCGGGAAGCGTCGGATCGTCGTCGGCGCGGGTCACCGGGCCGAGTTTGAGCCGGATGTCGCCGAGGGCCGTCCACGCGCCCGGCGAGGGTGTGTGCGCCCGGATCGTCCGATCGACGACGTGCGACGGCAGGTCCCATCGGACCCGAGCATCGTCGACGGTGATCTTGGCGGCGTGCGAGACGCCCTCGGCGTCCTGCGGGACCGGAGAGAGTTCACCGGCTGCGATGCCGTCGACGACCGCCGTCGTCAGACCCGAACCGGCCGCCGCGAGACGGGTGAGGAGATCACCCGCGGTGTCGGTGGCGCGGATGCGTTCGGTGAGGGTGCCGTACACCGGACCGGTGTCCAGGCCGGCCTCCAGACCGAACACGCTCGCGCCGGTGATCTCGTCGCCCGCCGCGATCGACGCCTGCACCGGCGCCGCACCGCGCCACGCGGGCAGGATCGAGAAGTGCAGGTTCACCCACCCGCGAACGGGGATGTCGAGCACGTCCTGCGGGATGAGCCCGCCGTACGCGACGACCACCCCGAGATCCGGCGCCCATCGGCCGAGCGTCTCCGCGACCTCCGGCTCGGACATCCGGCGGGGTGTGATCACCTCGATGCCGTGCTCGTCGGCGACGGCCCCGACGTCCGATCGGACGACTTTGCGACCGCGGCCCGCGGTCGTGTCAGGCCGGGTGATCACGCCGACGACGTCGTGGTCGGCGGAGGCGATGAGTTCCTGGAGAGTCGGAACGGCCACCTCGGGCGTTCCAGCGAAGACGATTCTCATGATCATCCAATGGTAGGCGGGTCGATCTGGACTCGGATCCCCGCAGTGTCGTCGTGTCGCGCGTTGCGGATCACCTGCGCGGCGCGCAGCGCGTCGGCCAGCGTCCGTCCGACCGCTCGCGGCGTCCGCAGCAGTATGCGTTCCACGTCGCCGTCGTCGTCCAGTCCGGCCGGTCGACGCACGCCGGCGGGCAACGGCACCGGTCCGAGCTTCTCGGCTTCGGGCGGAAGACTCAGCAGATCGCAGAACGCGCTGACCGCCGCGGCCGGCCCGTCGATGGAGGCCATCGTCACCGCGGGCGGGAAACCCAGCTCGTGGCGCTGTTCGAGTTCGAAGGAGGCGTATCCGATCGGGTTCCACGAGATCAACGCCTGCACCTGGGCGCCCGCCGAATCGGCGACGATCACCACGCGGCCGCCGTCGTTCCGCGAGCGGACCAGAGTCGAGATCGCCATCCATCCGCGGACGGCTTCCTCCCCTGCCCGAAGGTCCTCCCTGTCGAGTTGCGCCCACGTGTCGAGGATGACGGCGGCCCCGTAGCCGCCCTCGGCCCGCGGCGCGGCGCCCGGGGTCGCGACGACCACGCGTGCCCCGGCGTCCACCTCGTCGACGATCTTCGTGCCGCCGGAGGTCACGATCGGGACGCCGGGGAACGCCTTCCCCAGTTCCTCGGCCGTGCGCTTGTCGCCGATCATCAACGCCCGGACCGCCTTCCCGCCGCACGACGGGCACACGAACCGGAGTTCGGGGCGCCCGCACCAACGGCAGGCGAGGTCGCCGCGCTCGTTCATCGACAACGGCCCGTGGCACACCCGGCAACGAGCGTGCTCGCGGCACTTGGCACATGCCACCGACGGGAGATATCCCCGACGCGGGACGCTGAACAGCACCGGCAGGCCCGACTGAAGGGCGCGTCGGGCGGCCATGAACGCGGTCGCCGGGATTCGGGCCGACCGGGCGAGCGGATCCCCGCCCAACCTGCGGTCGTCCTCGGCGACACCCTCGATCTGGGGCGCGGCCGAACGGATGTCCTGGCGCGACGCCGTGAGGTCGTGCGCCCACCCGGAGTCGACGAGGGCCTGTGCCTCCGCCGTGCGCGAATGCCCGCCGATCAGCATCGCCGTCCCCGACGCGTGAGCACGCAGCACCGCGACCTCGCGAGGATGCGGATAGGGTGCGCGCGGTTCGTCGAGGCTCTGGTCCCCGTCGTCGAACACCACGGTCAACGCGAGGTGGACGACGGGCGCGAAGACCGCACTCCGTGTCCCGATCACCACGGACGCCTGTCCGCGCAGCACCGCCAACCAGCGTCGGTATCTCGCCGACGGCCCCAGCCCCGCGGCGAGGGTCACGCATCGATCGCCGAGCAGCGGCGCGCACGCGGCTTCGAGCCGATCCAGGTCACGTTGGTCGGGAACCACGACGATCGCTCCCCGCCCCGCCGCGGCCACCGCGGTCACGAGTTCGGCCAGACGCGCCGCCCAGTCGTCCCCGGGCAGCACCTGCCACACGGCGCGCGGATGTCGGTCCTCGACCGCCGCGCGCACGAACGAGCTCGCCGTCTCGTACCGTCCCCACGCGGTGAGGTCCGGATCGGCGACCGGTGGTGTGCACCCGTGGGGCGGAAGGTCCTTCTCCACGCGCGCGTGCCGGGGCGGGATCGCCAGGCGCAGGACGTCCGGCATGGTCCCGGCGTAGCGGTCGGCGACCGCGCGGCACAGTGCGGCGAGCTCCACCGTCAACACCCGCTCGGGCGACACCACCCGTTCGAGCCATGCCAGCTTGCCGGTGTGGTCACTCCGTTCGAGGCGTTCGAGCAGGTAGCCGTCGACGAGCCGGCCCGCGAATCGGATGCGGACGCGCACGCCGGGTCGGGCCGTCGCGTCGAGCTTCTCGTCGACGAGATAGTCGAACGGCCGATCCAGATGGGCCACCGAGAGCATCGGCAGAACGCGAGCAACGGGCCGCTGCGATGCAGCGACCCGTTGATTGCGAGTGTCGGTCGGTGAGGACACCTACAGGCCGGCGGCCTTGCGGAGCTCGTCGACGCGGTTGGTGCGCTCCCACGGGAGATCGATGTCCGTGCGACCGAAGTGGCCGTAGGCCGCGGTCGGTCCGTAGATCGGCTGCAGCAGGTCGAGGTCGCGGACGATGGCGCCCGGGCGGAGATCGAACACCTCGGCGATCGCCTTCTGGATGGTGCCGGGCTCGACCGACTCCGTTCCGAACGTCTCGACGAACAGACCGACCGGTGCGGCCTTTCCGATGGCGTAGGCGACCTGCACCTCGATCCGCTTGGCCAGGCCCGCGGCGACGGCGTTCTTGGCGACCCACCGCATCGCGTACGCGGCGCTGCGGTCCACCTTCGACGGGTCCTTGCCCGAGAACGCGCCACCGCCGTGCCGCGACATGCCGCCGTAGGTGTCCACGATGATCTTGCGGCCGGTGAGGCCTGCGTCGCCCATCGGGCCGCCGAGCACGAAGCTGCCGGTCGGGTTCACGAGGAGGCGCGGGTTGCTGGTGTCGAGCGCGACCGGGAGATCGAGTTCGTCGAACACCGGCTGCAGGACGTTCGCGCGGATGTCGGGCGCGAGCATGCCGTCGATGTCGATGTCCGCGGCGTGCTGCGTCGAGACGACGACGGTGTCGAGACGGACCGGGACGTCGCCTGCGTACTCGATGGTCACCTGGGTCTTGCCGTCGGGGCGCAGGTAGGGCAGCGTGCCGTTCTTGCGGACCTCGGTGAGGCGACGCGACAGTCGGTGCGCGAGTGCGATCGGGAGCGGCATCAGCTCGGGCGTCTCGTCGGTCGCGTAACCGAACATGAGGCCCTGGTCGCCTGCGCCCTGCAGGTCGAGTTCGTCGCTGCTTCCGGCGGTGCGCTTCTCATGCGAGTCGGTCAGACCCTGGGCGATCTCCGGCGACTGCGCACCGATCGCGACGTTCACGCCGCACGACGCGCCGTCGAACCCCTTGGTCGAGGAGTCGTAGCCGATCTCGATGATCTTCTCGCGAACGATCGTCGGGATGTCGACGTAGCCGACCGTGTTGACCTCACCTGCGACGTGCACCTGGCCGGTGGTGATCATCGTCTCGACCGCGACCCGGCTGGCGGGGTCCT
>JASLJL010000104.1 GCA_030152405.1 Gordonia sp. (in: high G+C Gram-positive bacteria)
GTCAAACATGCGGCGGCGTCGACGGTGACCATTCACCTGGCCGGCGCGGACACGGTCACCATGACCGTCGCCGACGACGGCGCGGGCGGGGCGGATGTGACGGCGGGCAGTGGGCTCGCAGGTCTGATGGAACGGGCCCAGACCGTCGGCGCCACCCTCGCCGTCGACAGCCCGGCGGGCGGTCCCACCGTCCTTCGTTGGTGCGGGCCGTCGTAGTGGCGACGGCATCGGGGACAATCGGACGGTGACACACCGCATCGTCCTGGCCGAGGACTCGATCCTGCTGGCCGAAGGCATTCAACGGATCCTCGAGCGGGCGGGCCACGACGTGGTCGCCGTCGTCGACGACGCGGACGCGCTGCGTCGCCTCGATGTGAGCGACGTCGACCTGGTGATCACCGATGTGCGGATGCCTCCGGGCGCCGGTGAGGACGGTCTGCGTGCGGCCCTGGACCTGCGCGCGGGCAAGCCTCGGCTGCCGGTGCTGGTGGTGTCGCAGTACGTCGCCGCGGCCTACGCCAGAACGATGCTCGCCGAACCAGGGGGAGCGGTCGGCTATCTGCTCAAGGAACGAGTCGGTCGGGTCGCCGACTTCCTGCGAGCGGTCGACACGGTGATCGCCGGCGGTGTGGTCGTCGACCCGGAGGTGGTCGCCTCCATGTTCGCGACCGCGGCGCTCGACCGGCTCACACCGCGCGAGTCCGAAGTCCTCGAACACATGGCTCGTGGTGCCAGCAACTCGGAGATCGCGGCGTCGCTGGTCGTGTCCGACGCCGCGGTCTCCAAACATGTGGCGAACATCTTCGCCAAACTCGACCTGCCGCCCGAGACCGAGAACCGTCGGGTGCGGGCGATCCTGCTGTACCTGGGCCGGGTCAGCCGACCTTGATGCGGCCGGTGGCGCCGGTGATCTCGCGGAGTGCACCCGACGGCGACTTCACGTCGCCGTAGTAGCGGATCCGGTAGTCGCCCGCGGGGGCGTTGCGCGGGATGTGCCAGGACACCGTCACCTTGGACGCCGACGCGCTGCCGCCCGGCCTCGTCCAAGTCATCTCGGTCGACTCGTGATCGTCGTCGTACGCGAGCGTCCAACCCGTGCCGGTGAAGCGTTCGACCGCGAAGTAGCCCTTGGTGCCCTTGCCGCGGCGAATCTTGTTGGTGGGGTACGCGCCGCAGAAACTGACGGCGACGGTCGTGCCCGCCTTCGCCGCGGACGGTGCCTTCGAGACGACCTGACCGAACCGGCGGCCTGCCATCGGAGTGTCGGCGGGCTGCGCGCCGAGGAGGTCGGGCTGCAGGTCGGCGCGATTCGCCGGACGCGGACCTGCGGGCTTGCGCGAGCCGCGGGCCATCGTCCGTGCCATGGAGTGGAACTCCTGCATGTACGCGCACAGCGTCCACCGGCCGAACAGACTCTCGCCGCCCTCGTACTGCTGGGCCACGTACTCCTCGGGTGTCACGGTGTACTGGCTGTAACCGTTGGCGTACCCCTGCAGGAGGACGTTCTCCAGTGGCATGCCGAGTGCGTCGGCGACGAGACGCCGGATGCGCAGACCCGCGACGATCGTGGTCTCCGACGGCATCGCGGCGAGCGCGAGATCGCCGATGCGGATCAGCTGGATCGGGAGGCGCTGCTCGATCCACGGCCGCGGGGGAAGCAGTCCGAGCGGGAACAGGCTGGCCTTCGGATCCTGGACGTCGACCATCCACGGCTCGGGCGTGGGGGTCCGGCCCGCACCGAGCGCCATCGCGAGCTCGTTGCGCATGCCCTCCTGGAGGATGGCGAGCTGGCTGCGGGTGTTGTCCTCCTGGCTGGTGGCCGCGGCCGCCATGCCCATCATCGCGGGCGCGGTGCGCGTCGGCTTACCGTTCGGCGTGTAGTGCCCGGAGATGTGGAGGTCGTCGAGGTTGAGGTAGCGGGTCGCGGTGGAGACGCCCGTGCGGGTCATCGCCCGCGAGCCGGCGAGGGCGCGCTGACCGGCGTCGTCCTGCCTGCGGCCGATGAGGACTCGGTTGGTGCGATTGTTCGAGGTCGGGCCGCCTGGGTGCATCTTGCGGACCCACAGGTTCGGCGTCATGTCGCCCGCGTTGGTCTGCGCGTGCGCGGAGATCAGCCCGTCGGTGCGCTGCTCGGCGAGGTACGACGCGTAGCCCTTGTTGTCGGGGCCGATCTGGAAGTTGGCGTCGGTCAGCGACGTGCCGTGGGTGGCGAACCAGGTGATCTCGCCGATCGTGCGGCCGCCCTGCTTCAGGCGGACCGCGGTGACCTGCGGATCGATGTGCTCCGGGAAATGACGACGGTCGTCCGCCGGATTCAGCGAGAACGCGGGCATCGACCGGTTCGCGCTGGCGTCGTGCAGCTCGTCGTGGCCGAGCTCCACCGTGCCGGGGCCCAGGCTCCGATGCGCTTCGTCGACGGCGTCGAGCAGTCCGGCGATCTCGGCCTGAAGCGAATTGTGACGATGACCCATCGCGGCGAGGACGTACGCGTAGTCCCACGACGTGCCGCCGCACGAGTTGTGGTTGTGCGTCGCGTTGATGTTGACGTTGTGCACGTTGTACGTGTCGCCGTACTTCTTCGCGAGCTCGCTGAGCAGCAGATTGTGGTGCGAGGTGAAGACACACGCGATGTCGGCGGTGATGAACAGGACGCGCTGCCCGGTGGCGGCGTCGGCGATGATGAACGCGCGGGCCCACGTGCGCTGCAGGAGTCCCTCGGCGACCTGTTCGGCGTCGGAGTAGCCCATCATGCCCTGACCTGCGATCGCGCCGGTCATGTCGCCCTTGCCCGCACCGACGAGGTAGCCGGTGGCCGCGCCTGCGACACCCGCCTGATCGATGGCGACGCCGCCGAATGCGGCGGTGGCGGCGGTCGCGGTGGCGCCGACTGCGGCGGCCTGCAGAAGCGACCGGCGAGAGATGTCAGACATGAGTCTCCTCAAAAGTGAAACGCGTACTAGTCAAGCGATTCTGTGACCCTAGCCTCATTCGATCGATCGATCAAGAATCCTCGGCGAGTACGGCCGAGAACGTGCTTCTAGACTGGACGGGAGATCCGCGACAAGAGAGGCTCCGCTCATGGGCAACGGCATCCGCACGGGTGTACTCGGCAGCAACGGCAAGGTCGGCAAGGCCATCATCGAAGGTGTCGAAGGCTCCTCCGACGCCGTGTTCACCGTCGGCGTCGACAAGGGCGACTCGCTGCAGGCCTTCGTCGACTCGGAGACGTCCGTGGTGGTCGACTTCACTCACCCCGACGCGGTCATGGACAACCTGAAGTTCTTGATCGACAACGGAATCCACGCCGTCGTGGGCACCACCGGCTTCACTGCGGACCGACTCGACACGGTCCGCGGATGGCTCGGCGACGACCCGCGCAGCGGTGTCCTCATCGCGCCGAACTTCGCGATCGGCGCCGTGCTGTCCATGCATTTCGCGCAGCAGGCGGCTCGCTTCTTCGACTCCGTCGAGGTCGTCGAGCTGCACCATCCGCACAAGGCCGACGCGCCGTCGGGCACCGCCGGCCGGACCGCCCAGCTGATCGCCGCGGCTCGCGCCGAGGCAGGGCTCGGACCGTCGCCCGACGCCACGTCGACGGGCATCGAGGAGGCCCGTGGTGCGGACGTGGACGGAGTGCGTGTCCATTCGATCCGCCTGGCCGGTCTCGTCGCTCACCAGGAAGTGCTGTTCGGCACCCAGGGAGAGACGCTGACCATTCGCCACGACTCGATCGACCGCAACTCGTTCGTGCCGGGTGTGCTGCTCGGCGTTCGTGAG
>JASLJL010000165.1 GCA_030152405.1 Gordonia sp. (in: high G+C Gram-positive bacteria)
GCCGGTACGGTGCAATCGTCCGCGAGGTGGGACGATGGACTCATGCGCATCGCCAATCATGTCGTGGACCTGGTCGGAAACACTCCGCTCGTCAAGCTCAACTCCGTCGTGAAGCCGGGGTCGGGCCTGGTCGCAGCGAAGATCGAGTACCTCAACCCGGGCGGCAGTTCCAAAGACCGGATCGCCACTCGGATGATCGACGCCGCCGAGAAGTCCGGCGAGCTCAAGCCCGGCGGCACGATCGTCGAACCGACGTCCGGCAACACGGGTGTCGGTCTTGCGCTCGTCGCACAGCAGCGCGGTTACAAGTGCGTCTTCGTCTGCCCCGACAAGGTGGCCGAGGACAAGCGCAACGTGCTCCGCGCCTACGGCGCCGAGGTCGTGGTGTGCCCGACGGCCGTCCCGCCGGAGCATCCGGACAGCTACTACAACGTCTCGGATCGTCTCACCCGCGAGATCCCCGGCGCGTGGAAGCCGAATCAGTACGCCAACCCGGCAGGTCCGCAGAGCCACTACGAGACCACCGGTCCGGAGATCTGGCGCGACACCGACGGCACCGTCACCCACTTCGTCGCGGGCGTCGGCACGGGCGGCACCATCACCGGCACCGGCCGGTACCTCAAGGAGGTCTCCGACGGCGCGGTGAAGGTCGTCGGCGTCGACCCCGAGGGCTCGGTGTACTCCGGCGGCTCCGGCCGTCCGTACCTCGTCGAGGGCGTCGGTGAGGACTTCTGGCCCGCCGCCTACGACCCGACCGTGCCTGACGAGATCATCGCCGTCTCCGACTCCGACTCGTTCGAGATGACACGACGTCTCGCCCGTGAAGAGGGACTGCTCGTCGGCGGCTCGTGCGGAATGGTGATCGTCGCCGCCCTCGAGGTCGCCGAGCGGGAGGGCCCCGACGCCGTCGTCGTCGCGCTGCTGCCCGACGGCGGCCGCGGCTACCTGTCGAAGATCTTCAACGATGACTGGATGAGCAGCTACGGCTTCCTGCGCACCCCGCTCGCGGGCGGCGACGTCCCGCAGTCGAACGTCGGCGACGTGCTGCGCGGAAAGTCGGGGAACCTGCCCGACCTCGTGCACACCCACCCGCAGGAGACGCTGCGCGACGCCATCGAGATCCTCCGCGAGTACGGGGTGTCGCAGATGCCCGTCGTCGGGGCCGAGCCGCCGATCATGGCCGGCGAGATCAACGGAGCGGTCACCGAGCGCGACCTGCTCTCCGCCGTCTTCGAAGGTCGCGCGAGCCTGGCCGACCCGGTGTCGTCGCACATGGGTGAGGCGTTCCCGCTCATCGGATCGGGCGAGCCCGTCTCCGCCGCGATGAAGGCGCTCGGCGAGTCCGACGCGCTGATGGTCGTCGACGAGGGCAAGCCGATCGGCGTCATCACCCGCCACGACCTTCTCGCTTTCGCGAGCACCCACCCGATCGCCGCCGTGCAGGAGGACTGAACTAATGACTGACCAGGGCTTTTCCACCAAGGCAATCCACGCGGGTTGGGATCCGGATCCCCGCACCGGCGCCGTGAACGTGCCGATCTTCGCGTCGTCGACCTTCGCCCAGGACGGCGTCGGCGGCATGCGTGACGGGTTCGAATACGCCCGCACCGGCAACCCGACCCGCCGTGTCCTCGAAGCGAACATGGCGGCCATCGAGGGCGGCGCGTACGGCCGTGGTTTCGCGTCCGGCATGGCCGCCACCGACGCGCTGCTGCGCGCGACTCTGCGCCCCGGTGATCACCTCGTGATCCCGAACGACGCCTACGGCGGCACGTTCCGCCTGATCGACAAGGTGTTCAGCCAGTGGGGCATCACCTACTCGGTGGCGCCGGTCGTCGACCCGGAGGCCGTCGCCGCGGCGATCCAGCCGAACACCAAGCTGGTGTGGATCGAGACGCCGACCAACCCGCTGCTCAACGTCGGCGACATCGCGGCACTGGCCGACGTCGCCCACGCCGGGGGAGCGAAGCTCGTCGTCGACAACACGTTCGCGACGCCGTACCTGCAGCAGCCGTTGGCGCTCGGCGCCGACGTCGTCCTGCACTCGACCACAAAGTACCTCGGCGGTCACTCCGACGTCGTGGGCGGAGCGATCGTCACCGACGACGAGCAGCTCGACGCCGACATCGCGTTCCTGCAGAACGGTGCGGGCGGCGTGCCCGGACCCTTCGACGCGTACCTGACGATGCGCGGCATCAAGACGCTCGCCGTGCGCATGGACCGGCACAGCGACAACGCCGAGAAGCTCGTCGAGTTCCTCGGCTCGCACGCGAAGATCGAGAAGGTCCTGTATCCCGGTCTCGAGGGTCATCCCGGTCACGAGGCCGCCGCCAAGCAGATGAAGCGTTTCGGCGGCATGATCTCCGTGCTCGTCGCAGGCGGCGCCGCGGCGGCGCAGGAGTTCTGCGCGCGCACCAAGGTCTTCACGCTGGCCGAATCGCTCGGCGGCATCGAGTCGCTGATCGAGCACCCGGCGGCGATGACGCACGCCTCCACCGCCGGCTCCCTGCTGGAGGTCCCCGCCAACCTCGTCCGACTCTCCGTCGGCATCGAAGACGTCGAGGACATCCTCTCCGACGTCGATCAGGCGCTCGCCTGAGGCGAACTCACAACGTCGGCACTGCCCGCCGCGCATAGCGCGGTTAGCAGTGCCGACGTTGTCGTTTGTGCCGTCACGCGGCCGTCTGACGTAGCTCGAGTGTGTGGCACAGCTCCCGGAGCACGTCCTCGGGGCGGTACTCGAGTCGTTTACCGGTGTATATTAGCGGCACCCAGCCCAGGGCGGCGAGTGCGCTGGTGGTCTCCTGGTCCGTCTCCCAGCGTGAATGGGAGCGGTGGAATGCCCAGCCGTGCAGGGACACCACCACCCGTTCGGCAGGCCACACGAAATCCATGCGGCGCCCGCCGATCCACACCTGCTGAGTCCATCCGACGATGCCGTGCTTTCGCAGGAACCGGACGAACCTGCGCTCCAACTCCGACTCGGACAGATCCTCGGCGGCCGTCAGGATCGTGCGAGCCAAGCGCATGCCGTGGGTGCCGGAATTCCGTTCCAGCGCGGCGCGGAGCTCTTTCAGCGTCACGCAACGAGTCTGCAGCGCACGGTCCATGAGTGCGATGCCCTCGTCGGCTCCGAGTTCGGATGAAGCGGCGAGCAGAGTCAGCGGCAGGGCGGTGGCCCGGAGTCCGCGAACCGTTGTGAGGTCTTCGTGGGGGAACGTCCGCCGTCGAACGGAGGTGGGGACCAGGCACGCCGCGCCGTGTGCTGATCGGGGGACTGACAATGTCACCTCGTCGGGGAGGTCGTCGGTGAGTCCGTGGAGCCACGCCGCCGACGACCTGTCGGCGACGCCCCCGTTGGCCGCCAGGGCGATGCGGACCCGCGCGGCGTCGGTCATCCGGTGTTCGGCCGACAGAAACACCGAGCGCGCGTGGGGGACCCACAAGCCGGATGCCACCCTGCGATGCACCTGGTCGGCGCTCATGCCGAGAGCGAGCGCCTCGTCAGTGCTGATCACACCGTCGTGTTCGGCGAGATGCCACGCGACGCGCACCGCCGTCGTTCTTCTGTCCCCCATACTCAGTTGGACGCATGGAACGGCCGAGCGGTTCCGTTCGGACAACGTGGGCACTCTCCGCCGCGCATAGCGCTGGGGAGAGTGCCCACGTTGGGCTACAGCGCGGCGAAGTGCTTGATCGTGTCCGTGCGGACCGTCCCGAACGCGCCGTCGGCGATGGGGCCGGACAGGAACGGCGGGAGACCGGCGCCCGCGAGTTCCATCGCGAACTTCCAGATCAGACGGGTGCCGTGTTCGGCGGGCGATACCTCCGTGTACTCGCCGAACTTCTTGAGGCCGGGGATGTTGGCTCGGACGCCGTGGAACGCGTGACGGTAGGTGGCGGAGGCGGCGTCCTCCTCCCAGATGAAGAACAGCTCGTTCATCTTCACAAGGCCCGGTGCGAGGGCGATGGAGCGGGTGGTCCCGACGCGATACGGCTCTGCAGAGGTGTAGCGGACCGACG
>JASLJL010000233.1 GCA_030152405.1 Gordonia sp. (in: high G+C Gram-positive bacteria)
AGTAGCAGTGCGACCTCAGCCGACTCGAGTGCCGCCCGGGTGCGCAGCGACGCGTAGTACTCGTGTCCGGTCGCGGTGTGCACCTTCCGGCGCAGACCCGCGGTGTCGACGAAGTGCCATGGCTTGCCGTCCAGTTCGATCATCTCGTCGACCGGGTCGACGGTGGTCCCGGCGACGTTGTCGACGACCGAACGCTCCTCGCCCGCGAGGCGGTTCAGCAGCGAGCTCTTGCCGACGTTCGGCTTGCCGACCAGCGCGACGCGACGCGGACCGCCCGGCGTGAAGCGCTCGCGCGGCTTCTCCGGAAGCTTCTCCACGATCACATCGAGCAGATCGGCGGTGCCACGCCCGTGGGCCGCCGAGATCGCCTGCGGTTCACCGAGACCCAGCGACCACAGGGTTGCGGCGTCGGCCTCGGCCCGCGCACTGTCGACCTTGTTCGCCGCCAGGATGACCGGTGCCTTCGAGCGACGCAGAACACGTGCGACGGCCTCGTCCGTCGAGGTCGCGCCGACGGTGGCGTCGACCACCACGACGATGACGTCGGCGGTGCGCATGGCGAGCTCAGCCTGCGCGGCTATCGACTGGCCCATGCCCTTCGCGTCCGGCTCCCAGCCACCGGTGTCGGTCACCATGAACGGGTGACCGGTCCATTCGGCGCGGTACGACACGCGGTCGCGGGTCACACCGGGAACGTCCTCGACGACCGCCTCACGGCGTCCGAGGATTCGGTTCACGAGCGTCGACTTGCCGACGTTAGGACGGCCGACCACGGCGACGACGGGCAACGCGGGAGCCTCGTTGAAGACGTTCTCGCTGAGGAACTCACCCAGCTCCCAATCGGACTCGCTGTCCCAGGTGCCGTCGCCTGCGATCTCGGACGCCTCCACGGCCTCCGTGTAGTCGTCTGTCATCGAAGTTCTCCGATCCGCTCGGAAACGAGCTCGGTGAGCCGGTCGAGGACCTGCTCGAGTGTCATGTCGCTGGTGTCGACGAGCACTGCGTCGTCAGCGGCGCGCAGCGGGGACGCCGCGCGGGTGGAGTCCAGGTGATCGCGGCGGTTGACGCTGTCGAGGACCTCGTCGAGAACGCTCTCGCGTCCCGCTGCGATGTTCTGGCGGTGGCGGCGCTCGGCGCGGGCCTCGGGGGTCGCGGTGAGGAACACTTTGACCGCGGCCGTCGGGAACACCACGGTGCCGATGTCGCGTCCCTCCACCACGAGCAGCGCCGAGTCTGCGTGGGCTCGCTGCAGGTCGACGAGCCGCTCGCGGACCGTGGCGTTCGCCGAGACGGCGGAGACGTCGCCGGTCACCGCGTCCGTGCGGATCTCCGCGGACACGTCGTCACCGTCGAGCGTCACGACGGTCGAACCGTCGTCGCTCGGGGTGAGACGGATGTCGGCGGCCGCCACGACCGGCGCGACGTCGGCCGAGTCGGGTGCGACGCCCGCACGTTGGACGGCGAGCGTCGCCGCGCGGTACATCGCACCGGTGTCGAGGTAGTGGGCCCCGACCCGATCGGCGAGGCGTCGCGCCACGGTCGACTTGCCGGTGCCGGCCGGACCGTCGATGGCGACGACCGACATCACAGGCCCACCGCCTTGTAGAGAGCGCCGATCTCCTTGCTGTCGAGCGCGCGCATGCTGCCGGGACGCTGCGTTCCGAGGTGCACGGCTCCGATGTCGGTGCGCACCAGTCGGATCACGGGGTGGCCGACCGCCTCCATCATGCGACGGACGACGTGCTTGCGGCCCTCGTGCAGGGTCAAGCGCACAAGCGACTCACCCTGGTACAGCTCCATCTGGGTGTACGAGTCGACGGCGACGGGGCCGTCGTCGAGTTCGACGCCCTCGCGGAGGCGACGGCCGAGACCGCGGCCGACTTCACCGCGCACCGTCGCCATGTACGTCTTCGGAACCTCGAACGACGGGTGCATGAGGCGATGTGCCAGCTCGCCGTCGTTGGTCAGCAGGATGAGGCCCTCGGTGTCGGCGTCGAGCCGCCCGACGTGGAACAGTCGCTGGCCGGACATCACGCGCTCGGCGACGAGATCGCCGATGCAGGGCCGGCCGTGATCGTCGCTCATCGTCGACTGCCAGCCCTTGGGCTTGTTGAGTGCGAGGTACTGCTTGGTCTCGTCGACGACGACACGTGCGCCGTCGACCTTGATGATCGCCGAGTTCGGGTCGATGCGGAGGCCCTGCTCCAGCACGATCTCGCCGTCCACCTCGACGCGGCCCGCGGCGATCATCTCCTCGGCGCCACGGCGCGAGGCGACTCCCGCCGCCGCGAGAATCTTCTGCAGGCGCATCCCGTCGGCCAGGTACGTCGCACCGTCGCCTTCGACGACCGGCTTCTGCGTGCGCGCGGGGCGCGAGTTGTTGTACCGGATCTTGCCGGTCTCGGCATTGGGGCGCGAGCCCTTGCGGTGCTGCTTGCGCGTGCCCTGGCCGCCTCGGCCCTGACCTGCTGCGCCGCCCTTGCCCTGTCCCGACGCGGACTTGCCGCCGGTCTTCTTACCCGTCGGCTTCTGGCCGCGAGAGTCGCCGCCACGGGAACGTCCCGTGCCTTCGCCTCGTCCCGGTCTGCCGTCTCGGCTAGCGGATGCCATGGTGAATCCTTCGATTGCTGGTGTGCAGTTGTGTTCGACGCGGCGCGGGCGAGTCAGTCCTCGTCGGCCTCACGTAGGGCCTCCGCCGACGCGTCAACCTCTGATTGTGACGCCTTGGAGCCCAGTTTGGCGAATCGCGGATCGTCCAACAGCTCGTCTCCGAGGTCCTCGATCACGTCGACGTCGGGCAGCAGCGGTGCCAAGTCGGGCAGTTCGCCGAGTGACGCCAGACCGAGGCGTTCCAAGAACAGCTCGCTCGTGGCGTAGAGCGTTCCGGTGGTCTGGGGATCCGAGCCCACCTCGTTGACGAGGCCTCTCGCGACGAGAGTCCGCATCACGCCGTCGACGTTCACGCCGCGGATGGCGCTGACTCTGGCACGGGTGACGGGCTGCCGGTAGGCGATCACGGCGAGCGTCTCGAGCGCCGCCCGTGTGAGCTTGCTCCGGGTGCCGTCGAGGAGGAGACGTTCGACATACGGCGCGTACGCGGCCCTGGTGTAGAACCGCCAGCCGTCGCCGGCGAACCGCAGATCGATGCCGCTCGCGGCCGCCGAGAGGTCCGAACTCATCCGGGTGAGCATCGCCCGGACGCGTTTCACGTCCTGCTCGACGGCGTTGGCCAGTTCGTCGGTGCTCACCGGCGAGTCGACCACCAGCAGCACGGCTTCGAGCGCAGACCGGAGTTCGTCGTCGGCCATCTCGTCGAAGGTCTCGACGTCGGCGCCGCCCGTGTCGTCGGTCATCGGTGTCCCCCGGTCATCCGTAGTCCTCGCTCGTGTCGATCTCGATCTCGTCGGTGTCGCGGTCCCCCGTCCACCCGACCTTCAGTTCACCCAGCGCCTCCGGTTGCTCGAATGCGACCGCGCGCTCGCGATACAACTCGAGAAGCCCGAGAAAGCGTGCGACCACCTCGAGGCCGCTGGTGCACTCGTCGACGAGCTGAGAGAACGTGAGCCAGCGGCCGTTCGCCTCCACGAGGAGTTCGGAGAGACGGCGGGCCTGCTCCGGCACCGACACCGGCGATCCGTGGAGATGGTCGAGGCCCACCGTCGGAATCGGTTTGGGAGCGATCGCCGCTGCGGCCACCTGCGCGAACCCGGCCGCGTCCACCCCGAGCTGCACCTCGGGCAGGAGGTCGACGAACCTGTCCTCGAGCGAGACGGCACGTGGATAGCGTTGCAGTGCCGCCGATTCCAACTCGGCGAACAGCACCGCGACCTGCTTGTACGCGCGGTACTGAAGCAGCCGGGCGAACAGCAGGTCACGCGCCTCCAGGAGCGCGAGGTCCTCCGGGTCGTCCACTTCGCCGGACGGCAGGAGTCGTGCGGCCTTGAGGTCGAGAAGTGTCGCCGCGATGACGAGGAACTCGGTCGTCTGCTCGAGGTCCGACTCCGGACCGAGCGCCTTGGTGTACGCGATGAAGTCGTCGGTGACGACGTGCAGCGCGACCTCGGTCACGTCGAGCCGGTGCTGACTGATCAGGTTCAGCAGGAGATCGAACGGCCCGGTGAAGTTCGACAGCGTGACGGTGAACTTGCCGTCGTCGGGCTGATCGTGCCCCGCGGCGTCGTCGGCGACCGCCGAGTCGGCGACCGGGGCCTCGGTCACGTGCGAGTTTCGTTGTGCGCGATCACCTCTCGCGCAAGGTTCCGGTAGGCCTGAGCACCCGACGACTTAGGGGCCCACGAGGTGATCGGTTCGCCCGCCACCGACGTCTCCGGGAACCGGACCGTCCGATTGATCACGGTGTCGAACACCGCGTCGCCGAACACCTCGACCACCCGGTGCATCACGTCCCGGGAGTGCAGGGTCCGCTGGTCGTACATCGTCACGACGATGCCGCCGAGTTCCAGGCGGGGGTTCAGGCGATCATGGACCTTGTCGATCGTGTCCGTGAGCAACGCCAGCCCTCGGAGGCTGAAGAACTCGCACTCCATCGGGATCACGACGTTGTCGGCGCAAGC
>JASLJL010000244.1 GCA_030152405.1 Gordonia sp. (in: high G+C Gram-positive bacteria)
GACAGCTGTCGGTGGAAGACAAGGAAGACATCATCGGCTACATCCGCTACGCCGACTCCGCGAACCCCAGCGGCGGTTTCGGACTCGGCGGCTTCGGTCCGGCCTCTGAGGGCATGACCATGTGGGTTGTCGGCGCAGCGGCCATCGTCGCAGGCGCCATGTGGATTGGATCACGAAATTGAGCGATTCGAATAAGGACCTTCCGTCCGCAGAGGAACTCGCGGCGATGTCCCCCGAGGACAAGGTCCGTCTCGGCACGAACCTCGACGGGGTGGAGATCATCCACCGCTCCGAGCGTTTCCCCGAGCCGGGCACGCGCGCCGAGAAGCGCGCTGAGGCGACCGTCGCGATCTGGTTCACCCTCGCCGGCCTGCTCGCACTCGCCGGCCTGGTGCTCTTCATCTGGAATCGGTGGGAATTCACCATGCCGGAGGAAGAGGGCTACTGGGCGTACACCTTCTACACCCCGCTGCTCGGTGTCACCTTCGGCGGCGCGATCCTCGCGTTCGGCTTCGGCGTCATCCAGATCTCCAAGCGCTTCATCCCGCAGGAGATCTCGGTGCAGGACCGCCACGACGGCGGATCGTCCGAGGTCGACAAGCAGACCATCGTCGCTGAGCTCAACGACACCCTGCAGACCAGCACGCTCCCCCGCCGCAAGATGATCATCGGCTCGGCTGCCTTCGGTCTCGGCGCGATCGGCCTCTCGGCCGGCGTCGCCGCCATCGGCGGGTTCATCAAGAACCCGTGGGCCAAGGGTGACGACTCGGACCTGTGGCACTCGGGCTGGTCGACGCTGAACAACGAGAAGGAAGGCGAGACCGTCTTCCTCCGTCGTGACACCGGCAACCCCTACCAGGTGGTTCTCGTCCGTCCCGAGGATCTCGATGCGGGCGCGATGGAGACGGTGTTCCCGTGGCGCGTCTCCGACGGCTACGGCGAGACCGAGCACTCGCGTCACAAGCTGCTGGAAGGCCTCCGCGCCGTCCGCAACCCGGTCATGCTGATCCGTCTGCGTCCCCAGGACAACCAGAAGGTCATCAAGCGTCGTGGTCAGGAGAGCTTCAATTACGGCGACTACTACGCGTACACGAAGGTGTGCAGCCACCTCGGCTGCCCCACCTCGCTGTACGAGCAGCAGACGCAGCGCATCCTCTGCCCGTGCCACCAGTCGCAGTTCAACGCGCTCGAGTACGGCAAGCCGGTCTTCGGCCCCGCCGCCCGTGCGCTCGCTCAGCTGCCTATCACTGTCAACAACCAGGGCTACTTGGTCGCCAACAACGCCATCAACGGCGGCGACTTCATCGAGCCTGTCGGACCGGCATTCTGGGAGCGTAAGTCATGACGATCGCCGATCGCCTCGCCACGCAGGCAGAAGAGGTCGACTCGAGGTACCACCTGGCCGCAGGCATGCGTCGCCAGATCAACAAGGTCTTCCCCACGCACTGGTCGTTCATGCTGGGTGAGGTCTCGCTGTACAGCTTCATCATCCTGCTGCTGTCGGGCGTGTACCTGACGTTCTTCTTCGATCCGTCGATGGCGCACGTCGTGTACGACGGCGCCTACCAGCCGCTCAACGGCGTCACGATGAGCCGCGCGTACGAGACCACCCTCGACCTCTCGTTCGAGGTTCGCGGCGGTCTGTTCGTTCGCCAGATCCACCACTGGGCAGCCCTGCTGTTCGCTGCGTCGATCATCCTGCACATGATGCGCATCTTCTTCACCGGCGCGTTCCGTCGCCCGCGTGAGGCGAACTGGGTCATCGGCTGCTTCCTGCTGCTGCTCGCCATGTTCGAGGGATTCTTCGGTTACTCGCTGCCTGACGACCTTCTGTCGGGCACCGGCGTCCGCGCCGCCATGTCGGGCATCGTCCTGGGTATTCCGCTGATCGGCACCTGGGTCCACTGGGCCCTGTTCGGCGGCGACTTCCCCGGCGACATCATCATCCCGCGTCTGTACGTACTGCACGTGCTGCTGTTCCCGGCCATCATCCTGGCCCTGATCGGCGCTCACCTCGCGCTCGTCTGGTACCAGAAGCACACTCAGTTCCCCGGCCCCGGCCGCACCGAGAAGAACGTCGTCGGCGTTCGCATCCTCCCGGTGTTCGCTGCCAAGGGCGGCGCGTTCTTCGCGATCGTCTTCGGTGTCCTCGCCGTCATGGCTGGTGTCTTCCAGATCAACCCGGTCTGGAACATCGGGCCGTACAACCCGGCGCAGGTGTCTGCCGGTTCGCAGCCGGACATCTACATGATGTGGACGGACGGTTTCGCGCGACTGATGCCTCCGTGGGAGCTCTACCTCGGCCACTACACGATCCCCGCGATCTTCTGGGTGGTCCTGGTGATCGGCGTGCTGTTCGGTCTGCTGTTCGGTTACCCGTGGATCGAGAAGATCCTCACCGGCGACACCGCGCACCACAACCTGCTGCAGCGTCCGCGTGACACTCCGGTCCGTACCGCCGCCGGTGCGATGGCCCTGACGTTCTACATCATCCTGACGTTGATGTGCATGAACGACATCATCGCGCTGAAGTTCCACATCTCGCTGAACGCGACGACGTGGATGGGCCGCATCGGCCTGCTCGTGCTGCCGCCGCTCGTGTACTTCATCGCCTACCGCTGGGCGCTCTCGCTGCAGCGCAGCGACCGCGACGTCCTCTCCCACGGCATCGAGACGGGCATCATCCGTCGCCAGCCCAAGGGCGAGTACATCGAGCTGCATCAGCCGCTCGGACCGGTCGACGATCACGGCCACCCGATCCCGCTGCCGTACGAGGGTGCAGCCCTGCCGAAGCGCATGAACAAGCTCGGCTCGGCCGGCGCCCCCGGTACCGGAACCGTCCTCATCCCGGACTCGCTCGAGGAGCAGGCGACCAACCGTCGCATCGCTCACGAGAACCACGAGGCCGAGAAGAAGGCGATCCAGGATCTGCAGGACAAGGGCGGAAATCCGCTCGCCTGATCCCAGCGCATCACCGAAAGAGGCCGTCTCGCATCCGCGAGGCGGCCTCTTTCGTGTCCGCTCCCCTCCCCCACCGCTCCCGCGGCAGTTCTCGTTCCGGCTCCTTGTCGGGACGATGAGCGGGGGCTGGAAGTGCCGCGGTTAGACCAGTCCGGCACGTTCCAAGTAGGGGCGGACCCGTTCAGCGACGTGTAGACGCTTCACAACAGTCCAGTCCCAGCGGACGACCTCGAAGCCCATCCGACGGAGTGCGTTCTCGCGTTCCTTCTCCCGCATGACCGCGTCGGCGAGCTCCTCTCCGGGCCGAAGATTCGCCAAGTACTTGCCTTGGCCGTCGAACTCTCCGATCACACGCAGGTCCCAGTCGAAATCGCTGTAGTAGGTCCGCCCCTCGACGCAGATCTCGGACTGCAGGCTCGGGACGGGGAGGCGTGCCTCGATCATCTGTGCTCGACTCCAGGACTCGCCGGGATTTGCGGCCAGTCCGTTCGAATGATGCAGGGCGGTCCGCGCCCTGGCGATCCCACGCCGACGGCCCGACTCCAGGCGATCACGTAGTTCTGCGCGGTCGGCGCCCGATCTCAGCGCGGAATCGAACACCGCCAGGGCACTCGCGAAGTCCGTGGTCAGTGCGACGTCCACCGCGCTGCGCACCAGGCTCGTGACGAACGCACCGTCGACGACGATGATGTCCTCCTCGTCGAGGCCGGTGTGAATGTGTCGCGTTGACAGTCGCTTTCCGTTCGCCGTCGTACTCACGGACACGTGCACGCGGCGCGTGTCCGGGGACAGCAACGCGAGACCGTGAACGGC
>JASLJL010000293.1 GCA_030152405.1 Gordonia sp. (in: high G+C Gram-positive bacteria)
GCCTCTCCGACCGTTTCGGACGGCGACCGGTCATGATTCCCGGACTCGTCGTCGCGGCGGCGTCGACGATCGTGCTGGGGTACTCACCGAACATCGGGACACTGCTCGTCCTGACGGCGGTCGGCGGCATCGGGTCTGGACTCTTCGCCCCGACCCACCAGGCCGCGCTCGGCGATCTGCTCGCCGAGCGGCGACGCGGCGGATCTGCGCTCGCCGCGTACGGGATGTCGTCGGATCTGGGTGCGGTCACCGGCCCGCTCGTCGCAGGCCTGATCGCCGACCGCTGGGGTTACGGCCCGGCGTTCGTGGCGACGGGCGGGGTGGTCGTGGTGGCGTTGGTGCTCTGGCTGCTGGCGGGGGAGACGTCGCGCGCGCCCGTCACGACCAGCTCGGAAGCCACATCTGCCGACTCCATTCCACCTCCGAGATCGGAGCTCCAGTGAGGATCGGCCACAGCCAGATGAAGTTGGCGATCACGAGCGCCGCGTAGAACGCGACCCCGAGCACCGAGATCGTCTGACGATCCGAGCGTCTCCATTTCGCGCCCGCGGCCAGCACGTCGCCGCAGCACAACGCCAACCCCATCACCAGGAAAGGCGCCATCGCGGTGGCGTAGAAGAAGTACATCTGTCGGTCGATCTGGGTGAACCACGGCAGGATCGCCGCGCCGTATGCGACGAGCACCGCGGCGTACCGCCAGTCGCGCCGAGACGCGATCCTCCACAGCGCCCACGCGATCATCGGGAACGCCAGCCACCACAGCGCAGGCGTGCCGATCAGCATCTGGCCGCGTACGCAGTCCGAGCCGCCGCACTGGTCGGGGCCGTATTCGATGGCGTACAGCATCGGCCGCAGGCTCATCGGCCATGTCCAGGGCTTCGACTCCCACGGGTGGTGGTTGCCCGCGGAGTTCGTCAGCCCCGCGTGGAACTCGAGGATGCCCGACTCGTAGTACCACAGCGACCGCAGGGCGGCGGGCACCCATGCGAACGGCCCGCCGGTCCCGACCTCGGTTCCGACGACATAGCGGTACACCGACGTCTCCGACGCAAACCATGTCGCGAAGGTGGCCAGGTAGATCGCCACAGGCATCACGGCCAGCGACATCCCGGTCGGGATCACGTCCCGCCGCAGCACGCCCATCCACGGCCGCTTGACGTTGTACGCGCGGCGCGCGGCGACGTCGAAGCCGAGGGACAGGAGAGTGAAGAAAACGACGAAGTACAGCCCCGACCACTTGGTTCCACAGGTCAGGCCGAGCATGACGCCCGCGGTGAACCGATACCAGCGGAAACCGAACCGGGGCCCGAACGGCGAGTCGTCGATCCGTCCTTCCAGATAGGCGCGGTGCAGTCGGGCGCGCATCTGGTCGCGGTCGGAGATGATCGCCGCGAACGCGAGGACGACGAACAGCACCTGGAAGATGTCGAGCATCCCCATCCGCGACTGCACGAACAGGACGCCGTCGCAGATCGCGAACAGTCCGGCGAGCGCTCCGAGCAGCGTCGACCGTGCCATGCGTCGAGTCGTCAGGTAGACGACGAGCACGATGACCACACCCGACGCCGCGGACAGGAACCGCCAGCCCATCGGTCCGTACCCGAACATCGCCTCGCTCAGCGCGAGCATCCACTTGCCGACCGGCGGATGAACCACCAGGCCGTACGCCGGGTTGTCCTCGATCCAGTTGCCGCCGGTGAGCACCTGCCAGCCCTGGGGGACGTAGTGCTTCTCGTCGAAGACCGGTGTGCCGTCGTCGGTGGGATGCGTCAGGTCCCAGAATCTCGTCGCGATCGCAACGAGGGTGAGGACGACGCCCACGATGAGGCCGCGGCGACGATCCGGTGCGCCGAACACCGGCTCCGGGACGACCGGACCCGGTCGAGTGCCGAGTGCCTCGGTCTGCGGTCGCGGCGGGTCGAGCTCGCGTTCGTCAGCTGGGGCGTCGAGGGTCACACCGTCGACTCTAGTGCCCGGGGCGGATCGCGCGTCGGACGCTGCCGTGCCAGACCTGGTCGATACAGTTGTCTGGAGATCGGCCGGTGACTACCGTCACGGTGTGCGTCGATCGACCGATCGATGGCGAATCCGGAACGGGGTTAACCGATGGCACGGCTGTCCTTGGAACAGCGACGGCACGCTGCGATCACCGCGACACTGCGGGTGATCGGCACCGACGGCGTGGAGGCCGCCACCACGCGTCGCATCGCCGCAGAGGCGAAAATGGGACAGTCGAGCATCTTCTACGCGTTCGCGTCCCGAGACGAACTGCTCGCCGCGGTGGTCGAGTACGGCGTCGCCGAGGAACTCGCGTCGATGGACGGCTGGCTTCACCTGCTCTCGGAGTACCCGGCCGACGACGCGCCCGTCGACGACCTGATCCGAGGCGCCCTGCAGTCGTTCGCCGAGAACGCGATCAACGACTCCGCCCGTCAGCAGGCCCTGATCGGTCTCGCCCTGTACGCCCGCCGAACGGAGGGGCTCGAGTACCTTGCGGAGCGACTGTACGACGGCTACTACGCGGTGGCCGAGCGAATCCTCGACGAGGCGGCCCGCATCTCCGGACGCACGTTCACCAAGCCGACTGCGGAACTCGCGTCGTCGGTCATCGCGATCACCGACGGGCTGACGCTCTGCTGGCTGGGGACGGCGTCGCGTGACCACGTGGACCGCGTCATCGAGACGGGCGTCTCGCTGCTGCTCGGTTTCGTCGCCGACTGACGCCGTGATTCCGGCGCCTCGGTGGGCGGCACCTACCCTGGAACTGTGACTGGCACTCTGATTCTGGCCGGAACCCCGATGGGGCAGCCCGGCGACGCGTCCGCGCGGCTGCGTGATGCGCTCGGCTCCGCCGATGTGATCGCCGCCGAGGACACGCGCCGCACCAAGGCGCTCGCCTCGTCGTTGGGAGTCGAGATCACCGGACGTGTGGTCTCCTACTACGACCAGGTGGAGGCGGCTCGCGCGCCGAAGTTGGTGGAGGCCGTCGCCTCCGGGGAGACGGTGCTCTTGGTGACGGACGCCGGAATGCCGTCGGTGAGCGACCCCGGCTACCGACTCGTGGTCGCCTGCGCGGATGCGGGACTGCCGATCACCTGCCTGCCCGGACCGTCGGCGGTCACGACCGCACTGGCCCTGTCGGCCATGCCGTCGGAACGGTTCGCCTTCGACGGGTTCGCACCGCGGAAGTCGGGAGCC
>JASLJL010000317.1 GCA_030152405.1 Gordonia sp. (in: high G+C Gram-positive bacteria)
TGCCGGGACACCACGTCGACCACTGCGGCGCGAAGGGCGTTGACGTCGAGCTCTCCGCGGAGACTCATGACAAGCGGGATGTTGTAGGCCGGCGACTCCGGCTCCAACCGGTTGATGAACCACATGCGTTGCTGAGCGAACGACAGCGGGATGCGATCCGGACGTGGCATCACAGCTGTGACCGGAGGCAACGCGGGGGCGCGACCTTCCACTGCGGCCACGAGTTCGCGGACGCTAGGAGCGTCGAACACGTCGCGGACGGTCACCTGCACTCCGAGTGCGTCGGAGGCTCGCGCCGCCAGCCGCATCGCGGCAAGGGAGTTTCCGCCGTGGTCGAAGAACGACTCGGTGACACTCACCTGATCGGCGCCGACAACGCCTGCGAAGACCGCGGCGACCGCGGTTTCCGCGGCGGTCTCGGGCGCCACGTACTCAGCTGCCTCGAACTCCGGTTCGGGCAGTGCACGCCGATCCACCTTGCCCGCTGCGTTGAGCGGCATCTCGTCGAGAACGACCCACACAGTGGGACGCATGTACTCGGCCAGTTCGGAGGCGATCGCCGCCTGCACGGTCGGCAGGTCGACGCTCCCCGGCGCCGCGTAACCGACGAGTTGGTCGCCGGCAGGCCCGGCGACCACACGCGCGGCAGCGTGCGTCACGCCCGGCGCCGCCGCGATGGCCGTCTCGACCTCGCCCAGTTCCATGCGCTGGCCGCGAAGTTTCACCTGGAAGTCGGTGCGGCCCAGGTACTCCAGTTGCCCGGTCGCACCGCGTCGGACCAGGTCGCCGGTTCGGTACATGCGCGCACCGGTGCCGCCGAACGGGTCGGCGACGAACCGCTCAGCGGTGAGATCAGCACGCGCTGCGTAGCCGCGAGCCGACTGGACACCGCCCAGGTACAGCTCACCGGCGACACCGTCGGGAACCGGGTGCAGTCGGGCGTCGAGAATCAACGACGTGGTGTTCTGCATCGGCGCACCGATCGGCACCACGTCTTCGACGTCGCTGAGGACTGTCGACATCGTGTAGACCGCGGCTTCGGTGGGACCGAAGAGGTTGATCACCTTCGCATTCGGCACTCGCTCGGTGAAGCGGTGATAGACCGCGGGCGGGAGAGCCTCGCCGCCGCTGAACAGCACCTCGAGTCCGGGCATCGGATCGGAGTCGTCGACCACTTCGAGGAACACCGAGAGCAGCGAGGGGACGAACTGCGCGACGGTCACCCCGGTCGCGGCCATCATCCGCGCGAGGTATTGCGGGTCTCGATGACCGTCGGCGTCAGCAACCACCATCGTCTGGCCGACAGTGAGCGGCCAGAACAGTTCGAGTACCGAGGCGTCGAACGTGTGAATCGTCTTGAACAGGAGCCGCTGGTCACCGTCGGGGACCAACTCGTCGAACCAGGCGACGAAGTTCGCGACCGCTCGGTGCGAGATCGTGACGCCCTTCGGCCGTCCCGTGGAACCGGATGTGAACAGGGTGTAGGCCGCGTCGTCGAGGTGCAGCGACACGAGCCGCTCTCCCGCATCCAACGGCTGTGTGCCCGCCGGCACCTCGGCATCGATGTCGATGCCGATGATCGGAGACCGGGCCCCGAGATCTGCGACGGCGGCCGGAACCGGCAGTCCCGCCTCGACGACGACGGGACCGACGCCCGCTGTCTCGATCATGTACTCGGAGCGGTCGAGCGGCGTCTCGGGATCGATCGGCACATACTGGCCGCCGGCCGCGATGATCGCGTGAATAGCGATGACGGTGGCCGGGGTGCGGCGCATGGCGACGCCGACAGCTGTGTTCGGGCCGACGCCCGCGGCGATCAACTCGCGCGCGAGCAGAGCGACACGCTGGCCGAATTCCTCATAGGAGAACGTCCGGTCTTCGGTCACCAGCGCCGAACGGTTCGGATGCGAGATGATCTGGGCGGAGACGAGGTCCGCGATCGTCCGACCGGTCTCGCGGACCGTCGGTCCGGCGGATTCGGTCAGCAGGCGCGCAGTCTCCTCCGCACTCGCCATCGCGGCGTCGCCGACCGCGCTCCCGACATCGGAGAGGAGCTCGGTGAGCAGCCGCACGAACCGCGTCGCGAACCTCTCGATGGTCGCGTCGTCGAACAGATCTGTGGCGTAGGTGAAGATCGCGGACCAGTCGCCGACACCGGTCGAGATGGTCAGATTCAGGTCCACCTGGGCCGGAGCTTCGGTGATGTCGATCGGTGTGACGGTCATCCCGGCGACCGTGGTCGACGTGGCCGCTGCGGCGATCGGATCGACGGACAGGATCACCTGGGCGAGCGGCGAGAACGCCTCGGAGCGGACCGGATCGACGGCGTCGACGACGGACTCGAACGGCACGTCGGCGTGGGCGAAGGCTTCGAGGTCCACGTCCCGGACCTGCGCCAGCAGGTCGACGAACGATGCTGCGGAATCGATCTCGGTGCGGAGAACGAGGGTGTTGACGAACATGCCGATCATGGCGTCGAGCGCCTGCTGTCCGCGGCCGCCGACCGGGGTGCCGACGGCGACGTCGGTGGTCCCGGCGAGACGTGCGAGCAGGGCGGCGAAGGCAGCGTGCAGGACCATGAATCGGGTGGCGTCGTGTTGAGCGGCGACGTTGTCGATCCGAAGGGCGAGTTCGGCGGGAAGAGCGAATTCGTGGAGCGCTCCGTCGTGAGTTGCGACCAGTGGCCGGGCCCGATCGGACGGTAGGTCGAGGACGTCGGCCACCCCGGCCAGGTTCCGAGTCCAGAAGTCCAGCTGCTTGCCGAGGACGGAGGAGGCGTCGTCGGGCGCGCCGAGCACCTCGTGCTGCCAGATCGCGTAGTCCGCGAACTGCACGTCAAGTGGAACAGCGTCAGGCGTCGAACCGGCGACGCGCGCCGTG
>JASLJL010000325.1 GCA_030152405.1 Gordonia sp. (in: high G+C Gram-positive bacteria)
GCCGTTACTGGCGAACGAAGTGACCCATCGTGTGCTCGGGAAGGGAGCGCGTCGGATTCCGGTGGTCGTCGGTGCGGAGGCTCGGCGGGTGTTTCGGCTGTTCCGCTGAGGTTGTCCATCGGTCGTTCTCTACTTCCCGGCCTCGGGGCCTGATGCGCCGGCCCAGCCTCCCGTGGAGGTCGAGGAGGCGCTCGTCGCTCGCCGGCTGACCGGGCGCTGCCTGAAGACGGTCGGGGACCCGGTGCATGCGGGCCCCCGACCGTTTCACTTTGCCTCAGCCTTCTCGGACCCGTCGTTCGATGTCCGCCCCGAGATCGGCGTCGATGTTGCGCCAGTAGTCGAACGCCCGCTGCAGGACGGGTTCGCTCACTCCGTCGAGCAGATGTCCGGCGACGTTGCCGGCGAGCCGATCGCGAGCAGCGTCGTCGAGCACATCGCGGACGAGCGTGCCGGGCTGACCGAAATCGTCGTCCTCGGCGTGATCGACGTACGCCGACCGCACGATGTCGCCGTCGGCGGCCCACTGCGGTTCGACCTGCCCCGGATACGTCGCGGCGGGTCCGCCCTTGGAGTTCGGGGCGTACACCGGGTCGGTCACCGGGTCGATCCGCATCGCGCCGTCCTTCGAGTAACTGCGGACCTCGTTGTGCGGACGGTTGACCGGGATCTGCTTGTAATTGGCGCCGAGGCGGGCGCGGTGAGCGTCCGCGTACGCGAACACTCGGCCGAGCAGCATGCGATCCGGGCTGAAACCGATGCCGGGGACGGTGTTGCTCGGCTCGAAAGCGGCCTGCTCGATCTGTGCGTGGTTGTCGGTCGGATTGGTGTGCAGGGTCATCTTCCCGACCTCATGCAGCGGGTAGTCGCCGTGTGGCCACACCTTGGTGAGATCGAACGGGTTGAACCGGTAGTTCGCGGCGTCGTCGAACGGCATCAACTGGACCTTCAACGTCCACGACGGGTGATCACCGGCGGCGATGGAGTCGAACAGGTCCCGCACATGGTGGTCGCCGTCCGCACCCGCGAGCTGGTCGGCCTCGTCCTGCGTCAAGAACTCGACGCCCTGGTCGGAGATGAAGTGGTACTTCACCCAGTGCTTGACGCCGTCGGCGTTGACCCACAGATAGGTGTGCGAGCTGTAGCCGTTCATGTGACGCCACGTCTTCGGGATGCCACGATCGCCCATCAGCCAGGTGACCTGGTGAGCCGACTCGGGAGACAACGTCCAGAAATCCCACTGCATGTCGTGGTCACGGAGGTTGTTGTCGGCGCGGCGCTTCTGGGAGCGGATGAAATGCTGGAACTTCATCGGATCCTTGATGAAGAACACCGGCGTGTTGTTCCCGACCATGTCGTAGACGCCCTCGTCGGTGTAGAACTTCAACGCGAACCCGCGAGGATCACGCCAGGTGTCGGGGCTTCCGCGTTCGCCCGCCACGGTGGAGAAGCGGGCGACCATCTCGGTCTTGACTCCCGGCTGGAACAGGGACGCGGACGTGTACGCCGAGACATCTGACGTCGTCTCGAAGGTGCCGAACGCTCCGCTGCCCTTCGCGTGGGGCTGGCGCTCCGGGATCCGCTCTCGGTTGAACTGCGCCATCTGCTCGATCAGATAGTGGTCGTGCAGCACGATCGGCCCTGCGGGGCCGACTGTCAGCGAATGCTCATCGCTTCCGGCCGGTGCGCCGGAATCGGTTGTCGTGTAGTTGGTGTTCTGGTCGGTCATGTCACCCTCCCGAGCGGTTGAGTGTGGGCTGTAAGGGCCGAGACGACGCCTCGGCCCCTACCTCGACCATATCGATCGTTCGGGCTACTCGCAGGAATCTCGCAGTCCGGTCACTTGCCGCCGAGGATGCTTCCGAGGATCCCGCCCAATGGGTTGTCCCCGCCCTTCGCTCCGCCGCCGAGGACGCCGCCGAGCACACTGCCCAGGTCGATTCCACCCTTGCCGCCCGACCCGCCGAGAATTCCGCCGAGCACGTCTCCGAGACCTCCGCCCGCCGCCTTGCCGCCACCCATCTTGCCGAGGACATAGCTCAAGACGATCGGCGCCAGGAGCGGCAGCAGCCTTTTGACCAGCGACTGATCGACGCCTGCCACCGGCACCGCGCCGCTCACGGCCTGCGCGACGTCGGCGCCGTCGTTACCGAAAAGCGAGTGGACGAGCTTCTCGCCTTGCGCCGCATCGACGTCGCTCGCGGCGATCGTGCCGTCGGCCAAACCGGAGTCCTGCGCGGCGAGCGTGGCGTCGACGTCCTCGCCGCGGTCGCTCTTCGCCGCGACGCCGGCGATCAGGGTCGGCACGGCCTGCTCCGCAGCAGCGCGGACATCCGCCGGGTCGGCCCCGAGCTGGGCCGCGAGATCGTCGATCGGGAGACGGCTGATGAGGTCGTTCAAGTCGGACATGATCCTGCTTTCGCGCTGACGAACGGCCCGCTCGGCCGCTCTGTTCGACGATCCTCGCACGTCCGGAGCGTGTTCCGCTTCAGGTCGGCGGGTGAATCGGCGAGGTGTCTCACCGATGTTCGACGCCGCCGTCGTCGAACATCACGACAGTGCGCTGTCGGTGGTCGGAGGCGTTGAACGCCCACGCGGTTCCGGTCCGTCCGTCCTCGTCGACGCGGCTCGGTCCCAGTACGCCCCGAAAGACGAGGCCGTGCTCATCGCAGAACCTCATGGCCGCCTGTTCGTACGGATGCGCCGTCTCGAATCGGCGACGGCGGCGCTCGTCGTAAGACGGGACCAGCAGCTCCCGACGCGCGGCGACGAAGCCGTCGATGTCGGCGTCATCGAGCACCACCAGATCGGGATGAGTCAGCAGCTTCGCCGCATTCGCTTGTTCCAACTCGCCGTAGTACCCGAGGAATGCCAGGTCCAGGGATCGCAGATCGGTATCCGGATGCGGTCCGGTGGATCCGCCGTCCAGGTAGGAGGCCATTCGCGCCGGCCTGCTCCGTCGCAACTCCATGAACTGATCCCACACGCGCAGCGACTCCGGGTGTCCGATGGTCGCGAGACCCGTACCGGTGCGGTGGAAGATGGCGAGATCCACTTCACCCGCATTGCCCTCGAACTGTGTGTGCCCGCCGTTCGCCACGTTCGCGATGTAGAAGTCGACCGCATTGTGCTCGAGGGCAGCCGGATTGATCTCACTGTCGCGAACGAGTGCCACCCGCAGTCGATCGAGGTAGTCGATGAGGGAACACATGATCGCCAGAGGATCGCCACTGTCGAAGGCTCCTCGGGATATGACGATCGCATCGTCGGTGTGGGCGCGCGGACCGCTCATGTGCTGAAGGATAGCTGTAAAACGTCGGGAACGGATCATCCGCGGCGGGAACGGCGAAACTCACATGTGCGCACGCAACTCCCGCTTGAGAAGTTTGCCGCTCTGATTACGAGGCAGCTCGGCGACGAAGAGGACTGATTTCGGGACCTTGAACGACGCGAGGCGGTCCTTGACGAATCCGATCAGCTCGTCTTCGCGCACCTCTGCGCCGTCCTTGAGCACCACGACGGCGGTGACCGCCTCGATCCACTTCTCATCGGGCGTCCCGATCACGGCGACTTCGGCGACACCCGGATGCAGATACACCGCGTCCTCCACCTCGCGTGATGCGACGAGGACTCCGCCGGTGTTGATGACGTCCTTGATCCGGTCGACGACGGTGATGTAGCCCTGCTCGTCGCGGGTGACCAGGTCGCCGGAGTGGAACCACCCGTCGACGAACGCGTCAGCCGTGGCATCGGGCTTGTTCCAGTAGCCCGAGCAGAGCTGCGGTGAGCGGTAGCAGACCTCCCCGGACTCGCCGGCAGGGACCTCTCGGCCGTCGCCGTCCACGATCCGGGTCTCGACGAAGAACGCCGGACGGCCGCACGACGCAGGCCGGTCTGCGTGCTCCTCCGGTCGCAGGATGGTGGCGAGCGGACCGATCTCCGACTGCCCGAAGCAGTTGTAGAACCCGATGTCGGGGTAGCGATCGCGGAGCCGGTTCAGGACTGTGACCGGCATTATCGAGGCGCCGTACTGTGCCTTCTTCAGCGAGCTGAGGTCGCGGCCGTCGAGGTCGGGATGGTTGGCGAGGGGCACCCACACGGTTGGCGCCAGAAACAGTGACCCGATCCGTCGCTCCTCAATGAGGCGAAGCACCTCCGTCACGTCGGGCTTCTCGATCAGCGAGATCGTCGCGCCGATCGACAGGTAGGGGAGCATGAACACGTGCATCCCGGCGGAGTGATAGAGCGGCATCGCTATCAGCGGCGCGTCGTCGGCGGCGAAGTCGAGGCCGATCACCGACGAGACGTACTCGTGGACCAGTGCCTGGTGCGTCATCATCGCGCCCTTGGGTGCCGATGTGGTGCCGGAGGTGTACAGAAGTTGCGCCAGTGACGTCGGTTCGACCGCCACGTCGAGGTCGGGGACGTCGCCGTCCGACGACGTCGCGAGAAGACTGTCGTCGGTGTCACGGAGTGCGATCACCGGCAGATCGCCCGCCACCTCGTCGAGGGTGGGTCGCAGGGCCGGGTCGACGAGGACGACGGACGCCCCGGAGTCGTCGAGGAGGTACCGCAGTTCCCCGGCCTTGAGGGCGAAGTTCACCGGCACGTGCACGAGGCCTGCTCGAACCGCGCCGAGGAACCCGATCAGGTATGCGTCGGAGTTGACGCCGAACGCCGCGATCCGCGTGCCGGGCTCCAGGTCGAGGGCGGCGAGACGGGCCGCCGCGCGGGAGACCGCAGCGTCGAGCGCGGCGTATGTCCAGTCGCGGTCGGCGAACCTCAGCGCGATGGCGTGCGGTGTGCGCGCGGCGGAGCGGCGCAGCAGGGAATCGATCGTATTTACTCGGACGTCCACGTATTCGATGTAACCAGCGGAAGCGGATCCGCGCGGCCGATCGACCACATCGGGTGGGGCCTTGTCGAGGCCGTCACCGTTCGTCGAGCGGAGTCGAGACGTCGGCGATGAACGCAGCCGCCTCGTGGACCGCTCGGCGCGACTCCGGGGTGAAGTACGGGAACATTTGGAACACGTGCCCCTGGTCGGGCCATTCCTGCAGGGTGCAGTCGCCGCCGGCGTCACGGATCACGCGGTCGATGGCACGCGCGTCGTCCGCCATCACTTCGCGCGCGCCCACCTGAATGAGGGTCCGCGGAAGGTCCATGTCGGACGACAGCCGCACACGCATCCGCGGATCGTCGGGATCGGCGTCGCCGGTGTACATGCGGAGGAACTGTCGCGCCGCGTGGGCGTGGATGATCGGATCCCGAACGCCGGTGTCCTCGAGTGCGCAGGCCATCTCGAACGACGGGTCGTAGAGCGGCGAGAACAGGACCATGGCCGACGGTTGGGGCAGCCCGTCGCGATGATTGGCGGCCAGGAGATCGAGCGCGAGGTGCCCACCCGCGGAGTCGCCCGCGACCACGATCTGGGATCCGTCGAATCCCTGATCGAGCAACCATCGATAGCCACGGATCGCATCGTCGCCGCCGAGCGGCCAGCGGTACTTCGGGCCGAGGCGGTAGTCGACGGAGAACGCGCCGACACCCGAACGGCGACTCAGACGTGCCACGAGTCCACGATGCGTTCGTGACGAACAGATCACGTAACCGCTCCCGTGCAGGTAGTAGATCACTTTGCGCCCCGTCGTCGGGTCGGGCGCCAGACCGCCCAACGCGGGGTGCTCGTGCACCCACTCGCCGTGGACGCGGCCGTTCCCGGACCATTCGCGAACCGGGGTGATCGCCGTGCCGCGGGGGACGGGGGAGACGGCGGCGAGTCCGCGGTTCACACCCGGTCGTGCGGCGCTGAGCAGGGCGGGAGCGGCGGCCGCTCCGCGTCCCACGATGGCCATCATGGGACGCGACGCTCTCGTCACGTAGCCGTTGAAAGCGCGGGCGCGGAACGACCCCCGCGTGGTCTGCGGTTCCTGGAGCAAGCTCACAGCAATCGACACTACGACGTTTTGCGCAGTGTGGGCCGCGCATGCGACAATTGCAGCACTTAACTTGCATGAAACACGGCTGCGGCCGGTGTGCAAGGGGCCAGCAACGACGCTGAATCCCCGCCAGGCGTGCATCTCACGCCGATCGACGGGATCTCCAGAAGTA
>JASLJL010000394.1 GCA_030152405.1 Gordonia sp. (in: high G+C Gram-positive bacteria)
TCGCCGCGACAGTCGGCGGAGTGCCGCCGCGGATCGCGTAGACCTTCTGCGCGTCGTCAGAGGTGAGGCACCCAGCGGCGGTGAACGCGAGTTCCTGCTGCTTGGAGGTCGATGCGACGGCGATGTTCAAACCGCCGGGCGTCGCCTTGGCCTGCAGCCCCTTGTCGATACCGGGAAAAGCCGCGAAGTCGAAGCGTTTACGGACGACGTTGTTGACTTCTTCGATCTTCGGGTTGGTCGGATCGTCCTTGGTGGCCGCGATCGTGTCTGCGTACCCGGTGAGGGTGTCGCCCATGATCTTGGCCTCCCCCGCCGCGCCGTTCTCGCGGATGCCCGCGAATACGAACGGCCAGTTGACCTCGAAAGCTCCCAGGCCCGCCTCCATGCCGGTTCGAGCGGTGCCCTCATCGGAGTTGGAGATGGACGGGTCGGCGCCCGGCGCGGTCGCCACGTCGCGCATCGTGGTCAGCGCCCTGACTGTCGCCGCCCGATGCTCAGGGGTGTCGGTCAAGGTCACCTTGGTCGGATCGTTCGGGTCCAGGATCTGGCCGCCCGCGGACGCGACGAGCGAGTTGAACCACACCATCAGGCCCTCGTACTGCTTGGCCTGCAGGAGGATCTGCGTGGGGCCGCCCGCATCGCCGAGCTTGGCGGCGTCGTCGAGCATCCCCTGCCAGGTGGTCGGCGCCTTGCGGGTGTTCAGCTTGTCCTTCATCAGGTCGGGGCGGAACCACAGCAGCTGCGTGTTCGCCCAGATCGGCAGTGCGTACAGAGCCTTCTCGCTGTCCGACGGCCCCTTCCACTCCGCTGTCGCGAGCGGACCCGCCAGGTTTCGCTCGCGGATCTTCGCACTCTGCGCGTCCGGCACCCGGACCGCCCAGCCCGCGTCGGCGAATTCCGCGGTCCACACGACGTCCATCGCCATGAGGTCGAGGCCTGCGTCGTTGCCCGCGAGTCTGCGCGCCAGCTGTAGGCGCTGCATGTCCGCTTCCTTGGGCAGCATGTGGGGTTCGATGCGGTACTTGCCGCCCGAGTCCGCGCTGCACGTCGAGGCGACTTCGCTGATGTAGTCGAAGCCGTCCGCCGGGGCGTAGATGTTGATGACGCCCGCTTCGTAGTCGGTGCCGCACGCGGCGAGCAACGGAGTGACCGCTGCGGCGGCCGCGACGCACGCGACCCCCATCGTGGTTCGCATCCGACGTCGACGACGCGGCGGTGAACCACCGAATCGGACCCCGGAGGATTCCTCTGGTCGCATGTCCCGCAAACCCTCCTACCTCCTCGTGGCACCACGAGGTGCACGCACCTGAGAATCAGCTTTGAAAGCCGATGTGCGCCTTAGGGTATCGCACAGGGTAGTGACACACCGCACATCGGGCCAGGTGTCGTCACACGGAGTACGCCCGCATCGCTGTCAGACGAGCGAGGCAGGTCGGGACGTCGACCGTCGGGTCAGATAGCCAGGCGCGCGAGCATGTCACGCGCCTGTTCTGCCTTCTTCGGATCACACAGCACGTCGTAGCGACCCGCCACCAACTGCATGGTCGACGTGAAGTCGCGCTGCCCACGGCTCGCCGCGTACGGAATGGATGCCGAGATCAGGCCGAACACCATGCCGGCGATCACGCCGAACAGGATGGGCGTCCACCCGTTGTCGCCCTGCGAGAAGAAGCCGACGAGCGCACCGAAGAACAAGCCGAGCCACGCACCGGACACGAGTCCTCCGGTGACCACCTTTCCCCAGGTGAGACGACCGAGCACCCGCTCCACCTGCATCAGGTCGACGCCGACGATCGTCAGGTTCTCCACCTGGAACTCGTTGTCGGAGAGGTGGTCGACGGCCCGCTGAGCCTGCTCATAGGTGTCGTACGACCCGACCGGCCAGCCCTTCGGCGGCGTCGGAAGGCCTGGGGTCTGACGCATCGGTCCGCTCATCGGAGTCCTCCTCGACTGTGCTGCTTCGCAGTTCCTTCTAGGCTTGGGGGTATGTCGCACCCCCAGAAGGTCTTCGTAGCCAGACTAGTCGGCCTCGCAGTCCTCGGTCCGGACGGTGAATCCATCGGTCGCGTCCGCGACGTCGTCATCTCGATGCATCTGCCCGGCCAGCAGCCGCGCGCGTTGGGACTGGCGGTCGAATTGACGACGCGTCGTCGGATCTTCGTCCCGATGCTGCGTGTCACCAGCATCGAACCCGACGCCGTCACTCTGACGACCGGCCACGTCAACCTGCGCAAGCTCAGCATGCGACCCAACGAGGCACTGGCCGTCGGACAGGTCCTCGACAGCCGGGTGCGGACTGACGATCCGGACCACCCCGACCTGCACGACACCGATCTGACGGTCATCGACATCGGCATCGAGCGCAACCGCAATCGCGACTGGATGGTGTCGCGAGTGGCCGTCCGCTCGATGCGCAAGGGATTCCGACGACGCGGCGAGACCGCGGTGATCGACTGGCGGCACATCGTCGGCATGACCCGCCTGGAACTAGCCCGCCCCGGTCAGGGCGTGGAACGCGCGCTCATCCAATTCGAGAAGATGCGCGCCGCAGACGTCGCGAACGCACTGCGCGAGCTGCCGGACAAACGCCGAAACGAGATCGCGGCGGCCCTGGACAACGAGCGACTCGCCGACGTGCTGCAGGAGATGTCCACCGACGACCAGAGCGAGGTCCTCGCCAGCCTCAAACCCGAACGAGCGGGCGACGTCCTGGAGGCGATGGATCCCGACGACGTCGCCGACCTCGTCGCCGATCTGCCTGCGTCCGAAGCCGAGGCGTTGCTCTCGCAGATGGACCCCGAGGAGTCGGAATCGGTCCGCAGGCTGCTGCAGCACTCTCCGGACACCGCAGGCGGTGTGATGACGCCCGAACCGTTGATCCTGACCGCGAATGCGACCGTGTCGGAGGCGCTGGCGCGTGTCCGCGACCCCGACATCAACTCGGCGGCGGCGAGCATGGTGTTCGTCGTGCGGCCGCCGACCAACACACCCACGGGCAAGTTCCTCGGTTGTGTCCACACCCAGCGATTGCTCCGCGAACCACCCGCGAACCTGATCGGCGGCATTCTCGACACCGAGATGCCGCGCCTGCACCCGGAGGACTCGCTTGAGACGATGACCCGGTTCTTCGCGACCTACAATCTCGTGTGCGCACCCGTCGTCGACGACGCGTCGCATCTGCTCGGCGCCGTGGCCGTCGACGACCTCCTCGACGCCCTGCTGCCGACCGACTGGCGCGACAACGATCCGGAAGGGCAGCCCCTGTGAGCCCACGTCACCTCGACACGCCCGCGGAGACCCGCACGCCGTTCCGGTTCAACCTCGACTCCGATGTGGTCGGCGTCTACGCAGAACGGGTGGCCCGCTTCCTCGGAACCGGCCGCTACCTGCTGATTCAGACCGTCATCGTGATCGTGTGGATCCTTCTGAACATCGGCGTGTTCGCCTTCGAGTGGGATACGTACCCGTTCATCCTGCTGAACCTCGCGTTCTCGACGCAGGCCGCCTACGCCGCACCGCTCATCCTCCTGGCGCAGAACCGGCAAGAGAACCGTGACCGGATCTCGCTCGACGAGGATCGTCGTCGGGCCGCGCAGACGAAGGACGACACCGAGTTCCTCGCGCGCGAGCTCGCGGCCGTCCGACTGGCTGTCGGCGACACGGTGACCCGCGATTACCTGCGCCGGGAGTTGGACGATCTGGTCGACGAGATCGCCGACCGCATCGTGGTGAAGATGCGCGACGCGAGCGATGCCGAGCGTTAGCACGAATCGGATGCGACGGGTCCCCGAGACACCTGTATGCTGACTCACAGTCGCGGAGGGTGGATCATGTCACACCGACACCAGTTCTCCCGACAACGACACTCGACGGTGGGGACTTGGGGATGAGTTTGCTGCGCAGTAAGCCCGATCGCGTGCACATGCCGCGACGCGGCTTGGCCGTGGGAGTCGGCGCACTGGCGGTGGGAGCAGTGGTTCTCGGCGGCGCGACCGCGGGTTCGCCGTCGGGCGCCGCAGCGTCGGGACCGGTGAATCTCGGACCGTCGCTGTTGACCGCTGACACGCAGACCATCGCCGTGGACGACGTGACGCAGTCCGCGCCCGCAGCCGTGATGCCGCTGATCGGCTTCGCTCCTCCCGCGAACCCCACCGACCCGGCCGCCGACGCCGCAGCCCAGTTCCGCATCGCGGCCAACCTGCCCGCGGGGCCGCTCGGCATCCCCGGCATCGTCCTCA
>JASLJL010000428.1 GCA_030152405.1 Gordonia sp. (in: high G+C Gram-positive bacteria)
GAGGCGGCCGCTACCTGCGAGATCCTCCTCGACCGCTACGGCGTGGTCACCAAGGGAGCGGTGACGGTCAGCGAGGTCGACGGCGGATTCTCCCGCGTGTACAAGGCGCTCACCGTGTTCGAAGACGGCGGTCAAGTGCGGCGCGGATACTACGTCGATGGTCTCGGGGGCGCCCAGTTCGCGGCCGGCTCCACCGTCGACCGACTGCGCGATGAACTGCGCGTGCCCCGTGACCGCGTGTCGGAGGCTGTTCTGCTCGCCGCCACCGATCCCGCCAACCCGTACGGCGCGGCACTCGACTGGCCGCCGACCCCCGACGGCCACCGGCCCGGCCGCAAGGCGGGGGCGATCGTGGTGTTGGTGTCCGGCGTCCTCGCGGTGTTCGTGGAACGCGGCGGCAAGACAGTCCTCACCTTCACCGACGACGAGGAGGCCCTCGCCGCCTCGGCTCGAGCGATCGTGGACGCAGTGCGCGCCGGACGCCTCCCCCGCGCCCACATCGACCAGGTGGACCAGACTCCCGTGTTGTCGACGGTGTTCGGGGTGGAGTTGGCGAACGCGGGCTTCTCGTCGACGCCGCGCGGGCTCCGCATGAACTACGACCCGAGGATGGGCTGACGCGATGCCCGAAGGCGACACCGTGTACGCGCTCGCACGCCGTCTCGACAAGGTGCTGCGCGGCGCGACGCTCACGAAGACCGACTTCCGGGTACCGCGCTGGGCGCTCGCCGACCTGTCGGGCGGTCGTGTGAGCGCCGTCCGATCGGTGGGGAAACATCTGTTCATCGATGTCGATATGCCCGACGGTGCCAAGAGGTCGATTCACTCGCATCTGAAGATGGAGGGCATGTGGCACGTCCACCGCGAGGGCACCCGGTGGCGTAGACCCGGCCACACCGCGCGTGTGATTCTCCGAGCGGGCGACACCGAGGCCGTCGGATTCGATCTCGGAATGCTCGACGTGCTCGACGATCCGTCGACAGCGGTCGCGCACCTGGGACCCGATCTGCTCGGAGACGACTGGGATCCAGAGCTCGCGATCGCGAACCTGGCCGCCCACCCCGACACGCCGATCGGTGTCACGCTGCTCGATCAGCGACTGATGGCCGGGGTCGGAAACGTCTACCGCAGCGAGGTGTGTTTCCTGCAGCGGGTCTCACCGATGGCGCCGACCGGCGACGTAGACCTGCCCGCAATCGTCGAGACCTCCCGAAACCTCTTGTGGGCCAACCGTGTCCGCACCACCCGCTGCACAACCGGAGTCCTCGTCCGAGGCAAGGAACTGTGGGTGTACGGCCGTGGGCGGCGCCCGTGCAGACGATGCGGAGAACCCATCGACCGTTCCCACATCGACGACCGAGTGGTGTACACCTGCCCACGCTGTCAACGACTCGGCTGACCGAGACTTTTCACCTGTCGAGCACGAGACCAACGACCCTCGTCGGGGCGTCCGCCGGTCCCGACAATGGACTCATGAGCGACGATCCAGTGACCGTGATGACCGACGACCAGGCGTGGGAGATGCTGAACGGGTGCGTCTTCGGGAGACTCGCCGTCTCGGTCGAGAACGAGCCCGACGTCTTCCCGGTGAACGTCCACGTCGACCCGAAGGCTCAGACGATTCTGCTGCGGACCGCGGAGGGCACCAAGCTGTCGTCGCTCGCGGTGAACGAGCGCATCGCGTTCGAGACCGATGCGTTCACCAGTCGAGTCGGGTGGAGCGTGATCGCCAAGGGGCGGGCCCGCATCCTCGCCGACGCCGACGAGATCCTCCGCGCCGATCAGGCGCCGCTGCGTCCGTGGATTCCCACGCTGAAGACGCGGTACGTCGAGATCACCGTCGACGCGGTCAGCGGACGCCGCTTCATCATCGGGCCGGAACCCGAGCGCATCGTCTCCTGAACCGCGGGCCCTACTTCGGGACGGGGACCGGCTCCAAGATCTCGCGTCGGGCTTCCGGCGCGGCGGCACGCAGGGCGTCGGCCGACGAATCGTCGGGCTGACGCTGCGACGCGATCTCGGCTTCGACCCGGGCCGTGTAGTTCTCGACCTCCCACGTCGTCGTCGCCTCGTCCCACCCGAGTATCGGGGCGATCAGATCGGCCACCTCTCGGGCGCAGTCGACGCCGCGGTGGCTGTACTCGATGGCGATACGGGTGCGCCGAGCGAGCACGTCCTCCAAGTGGAGGGCGCCCTCGGCTGCGACCGCGTACACCACTTCGGCCCGCAGATACTGGGGGGCGGCCTCGAGCGGCTGGAGCAGGCTCGGGTCGGTCTCGGCGTCGTACAAGACGTCGTCGAGCATCGATCCGTACCGGTTGAGCAGGCGACGGATCCGGTACGGATGCAGTCCGAAACGCTCGCCGAGGTGTTCGCACTGGTTGATGAGCGCGAAGTAGCCGTCGGCCCCCATCAGCGGCACCCGCTCGGTGATCGACGACGCGACGCGCGACGGCAGGTAGTCGGTGCACGCGTCGACTGCGTCGGCGCCCATCACCCGGTACGTCGTGTACTTGCCGCCCGCGATCGACACCAGGCCGGGAGCGACGACCGCCACCGCGTGCTCACGCGACAACGTCGACGTGCCCTCGTCCTCGCCCGCGAGGAGCGGACGGAGACCGGCGTAGACGCCTTCGATGTCGTCGTGGGTCAGTTTGGTGACGAGTTCGGTGTTGACGCGATCGAGGATGTAGTCGATGTCCTTGCGCGTCGCGGCGGGATGCGCGAGGTCGAGATTCCAGTCGGTGTCGGTGGTGCCGATGATCCAGTGGGTCTCCCACGGGATCACGAACAGCACCGAGCTCGCGGTGCGCAGGATGATCGCCGTCTCGCTCACGATGCGGTCGCGCGGGACCACGATGTGAACGCCCTTCGACGCCCGGACCGTGAAGTGCCCACGCTGTTTGGAGAGCGCCTGCACCTCGTCGGTCCAGACGCCTGCCGCGTTGATGACGCAGTGTGCGCGGACCTCGGTGGTCTCACCGGTCTCGCTGTCGCGAACCTTCACTCCCTTGATGCGGTCGGCCTCGGTGAGAAACCCGATCGCTTGCGTCGACGTGCGGACCACCGCGCCGTAGTTGGACGCGGTGCGCGCGAGCGTGAGGCTGTGCCGGGCGTCGTCGACCACGGTGTCGTAGTAGCGGATGCCGCCGATGAGGGCGCTTCGCTTGAGTCCGGGCGCGACGCGGAGTGCGCCCGACCGGGAGACGTGCCGCTGTCCGGGGACCGACTTCGCGCCGCCCATCCGGTCGTAGAGGAACAACCCGGCGGCCATGTACGGACGCTCCCAGAAGCGCCTGGTCAGCGGCGCGAGGAAGGGCAGAGGCTTCACCAGGTGCGGCGCCAGCAGTCGGAGCGACAACTCGCGCTCGCGGAGTGCCTCGCGGACCAGACCGAACTCGAACTGCTCGAGGTACCGGAGGCCGCCGTGGAACATCTTCGACGATCGGCTCGACGTTCCGGACGCGATGTCACGGGCTTCGACGAGAGCGACGCGCAACCCGCGGGTCGCGGCGTCCAGAGCTGCTCCGACGCCCACCACACCGCCGCCGATGACGACGATGTCGAACTGCTCGGCTCCGAGTCGTCGCCAGGCCTCGTCACGATAGGCGGGGCTGAGATCGGCGGGCCGGTCCGGATTGAACTCGCTGTCCATGGGCACCGAGCCTACCGGAGAGTAACCGTTTGTGACGTGTCACACTGTCCAGCGTGAGTTCACGCGGTCAATACGTCGTCGCCATCGATCAGGGCACCACTTCCACACGCGCAATGGTCTTCGACCGCGCGGGTTCGGTGGTCGCGAGCGAACAACTCGAGCACGAGCAGATCTTTCCCCGTGCGGGCTGGGTGGAGCACGACGCCGCCGAGATCTGGCGCAACACCCGGCGCGTCGCCGCGGCGGTGCTCGCGGCGGTCGAACTGCTGCCCGGCGACATCCTGGCCTGCGGAATCACCAACCAGCGCGAGACGACCGTCGTGTGGGATCGGGCGACCGGCGAGCCCGTCTACAACGCGATCGTCTGGCAGGACACCCGCACGGACGCCATCTGTCAGGAACTCGCGGCCGACGGCGGCGTCGACCGCTTCCGGCGTCGAACCGGACTTCCGTTGGCCGCCTACTTCGCCGGCCCGAAGGTCCGCTGGATCCTCGACAACGTCGACGGCGCCCGCGAACGCGCCGAGCGCGGCGAACTCGCGTTCGGCACGATCGATTCGTGGCTGGCATGGAACATGACCGGCGGCCCCAACGGCGGACTGCACGTCACCGACGTGACCAATGCGTCCCGAACCCTGTTGATGGACCTGGCCACCCTGCAGTGGGATCCAGAGATCTGCGCCGAGATCGGCGTGCCCATGTCGATGCTGCCCGAGATCCGCAGCAGTTCGGAGGTGATCGCTCCACTGCGCAAGGAGGGCGCGCTCCCCGGCGTGCCGTTGGCCGGCATCCTCGGCGACCAGCAGGCCGCCATGTTCGGCCAGGCCTGCCTGCTGCCCGGCGAGGCCAAGAACACCTACGGCACCGGCAACTTCCTGCTGCTCAACACCGGTACGGAGCCCGTCTACTCCGAGCACGGGCTGCTCACCACCGTCTGCTACCGACTGGACGGCGAAGACGCCCGCTACGCACTTGAAGGGTCGATCGCGGTGACCGGCTCGCTCGTCCAGTGGCTGCGCGACAACCTCGGTCTCATCTCCGACGCCCGAGAAGTCGAGACCCTGGCGAAGCAGGCCGACGACAACGGCGGTGTCTACTTCGTCCCCGCCTTCTCCGGACTGTTCGCACCGCGCTGGCGTGCCGACGCGCGCGGCGTCATCGTCGGACTGACTCGATTCGCCAATCGCCATCACATCGCCCGCGCCGTCCTCGAAGCGACCGCGTACCAGACCCGCGAGGTGATCGAGGCGATGGAGGCCGATTCGGAGGTCGCCCTGCACACCCTCAAGGTGGACGGCGGAATGGTCCTGAACGAACTGCTGATGCAGTTCCAGTCCGACATCCTCGCGGTGCCCGTCGTCCGACCGGTCGTCAACGAGACGACCGCCCTCGGCGCCGCGTATGCCGCAGGCCTCGCCGTCGGCTACTGGGAGAGCACCGACGACATCCGAGCGAACTGGGCGGAGGGCGGCCGATGGGAGCCGTCCATGTCCGACGCCGACCGCTCCACCCTGTACGGCGGCTGGAACAAGGCCGTCGAGCACAGCTTCGACCTCGCCTGACGTCCTCCGACACGACGGCGCTGGGCCACCGGGACGCGACGCTCCGTTCGCACTCCCGGATTTCTACCTCGAGTCGGTTTCCTCGGTGATCAGACGCCGAATGACGTAGTAGGCGAACCACAGGGTCGCGACGACGCAGATCCCGAACAGAACGTCGAAGAAGATCACCATCGAGCACACCTTTCAGTCGAACACTTCTCCGCGTGGAGAACTTTGCTCACGGTAGCCTCTCCACATGGAGAAGTCCACGCGTATCCGAATGCTCGAGGCCGGCCTGACACTGCTCGGCGAGGTCGGATTCCGAGAGTGGTCGATGCGACGCGTCGAGGACGCAGTCGGCGTCCCCCACGGCAGCGGTCGACACCACTTCTCGAACCAACGCGGCCTGATCCTGGCGATGGTCCAGCACTTGCTCACGGTGGACCTGCCCCGAACCGACGAGACGCCGACGCAGCAGGTCGCCAGATGGACTGGCAGCGAAATCGCCTACACCCGTGCCCGCTACGAACTGATCGTCGCCGCGTTCCACGACCGCGAACTCGCCGACGAACTGGTGCGAGGCCGAGACCAGCTCGTCGCGGTCCTACTGACCCGAGGAATGACACAAAGCGAGGCGACAGGACTGGCCACCGCCCTCGACGGCATGATCCTCGACGCCGTCCTGCGACGAGCTCAACCTGACGGCGTCGAGACCCAGGCGGTCGTCGACCGCTTCTCCTCGCCTCTCGATCGGAGTCGAGACGCTTGACATACAACTAAATGGTTGTATGTTTGAGTCATGACCGAGGACGACGAGGACAGGGCGGACGCCATGTTCCACGCGCTGTCCGACCGGACGCGACGGGACATCCTCCGCCGCGTCCTCGCCGGAGAGCACTCGGTCAGCGCGCTGGCGGAGAAGTACGACATGAGCTTCGCCGCGGTGCAGAAACACGTCGCCGTGCTCGAGAAGGCCGGGCTGCTGACCAAGCGGCGCGACGGACGTCAGCAGATGGCGTCGGGCGACGTGAACGCTGTGCGATCGGTGTCGACGATGCTGTCGGACATCGAACAGATCTGGCGAGGGCGGATCGCTCGCATCGACGAGCTCCTCGCCTCGGATGACCCCCGAAACCCCTGACCCACACTGCTTTTCAACAACAAGGAGCCAGAACCATGCCTGTCGTCTCAGCCACCCCGAACCTCGACGACCTCACGTTGACGATCACCGCCGAATTCGCGGCGCCCGTCGACCGCGTCTGGCAGGTGTACGCCGACCCGCGCCAGCTGGAGCAGATCTGGGGCCCGCCCACCTTCCCGGCGACCTTCGTCGACTTCGACTTCGCCCCCGGCGGCGAAGCGCGCTACTACATGACGTCACCCGAGGGCGAGAAGTTCGGCGGCTGGTGGAAGTTCACCGCCATCGATCCGACGTCGACCATCGAGTTCACCGACGGATTCGCCGACAATGACCTCAATCCGGTCGAGGACATGCCCGTCTCGACCAACGTCTTCGAGTTCACCACGATCGACGCGGGCACGCGGGCGGTGTACACCTCCACGTACGCCTCCGCCGACGACCTGCAGAAGGTGCTCGAGATGGGCGTCGTCGAGGGAGCGTCGAGCGCGATCAACCAGATCGACGCGCTCCTCGCGGCCTGACTGAGCCCACTCACACCACGAGTGGACGGCCGGACCTCACCCATGCGGTGATCCCGCCGTCCACTCGTTTCGCCGCTCGACCGAGACCGACGAGCACGGCGACGGCGTCCGCCGAGGCGACGCAGTACGGCCCCGAGCAGTAGGCGACGATGTCGGCCGACTCGGGGAGCTCGGCGATCCTGCGGTCGAGGTCCGCGACCGGAATCGACACGGCGCCCTCGACGTGCCCCCGGGCATAGTCGTCCACCGACCGCACGTCGACGAGCACGACTTCGTCCTCGCGAAGTCGGCGGTCGAGTTCGGCGACGTCGACGCTCTCCATCGCCGGCCGTTGCCGGTGCAGCTCGGCCAACTCGTCACGCAGTTCGGCGAGTGATCCCTCCGCGTAGTCGGCGAACGCGCCGAGGAACGCCGAGGTCTCGCTGCCGGCGATTCGATAGTGGACGCGGACACCGTCGCGCCGAGCCTGGACCAACTGCGCCGCACGGAGCTGCTGCAGCTGCGCCGACGTGTTCTTGACCGGGAGCCCGGTGGCCTCCGCGAGTTCCTCGACGGTGTGCTCGCCTGTCTCGAGCCGGTCCAGCAGTCGCAGTCGCAGTGGATTGGACAGTGCCTTGCCGATGCGTGACAGCTGCATGTAGATCTCGTCGTCGCCACTCATGACG
>JASLJL010000453.1 GCA_030152405.1 Gordonia sp. (in: high G+C Gram-positive bacteria)
GGAGAGATCCGGGCGCCCCTTCTTTCGTCTTCTTTCGTCGCGAGAGCCGCTTACGGCTTCTTGCAGACCTTCCAGTCGTCGCCCACCTTGTGCAGGGTGATCTGAGCGGGCGCCTTCTTCGACGGATCGCCCGACGGGTACATGTCGACGCCGACGCGCGCGGTGTCGCCGTCGATCGCGACGGCCTTCACGTCGTCGAACTTCATCAACTGGTTGTTGGCCTTCTGCGCGTCGTACGCCTTCGCGAACTCGGCGTCGTCGATCGACGTGTAGTACGTGTTCTCCTCGCCGCAGGTGACGTCGCGGAGCTTCGAGAGGTCGCCGTCGTTCATGGCCTCCTGGTACGACGTGGCGGCGTCGGCCGCCTTCGTCTCGGGGGAGGTGCCGATGGTCATGTACCAGATGCCGACGGCGATGGCCGCGATCACGACGAGAGCGGCGATGATGATGCCGATGAGCTTGCCGCGCTTGCCCTTCGGGGCCTGCTGCTGTGCCGGCGCGATCACCTGGGGCGGTGCAGGCTGAGCCGGCGCCGCGGGCTGGGCGGGCGCGGGCTGGGCGGCAGCGGGCTTCTGCGCGGCGAACTTCGTGGTCTTGTCCGCATCGGCGGCAGCGGTCGCCGCGGCCGCAGCTGCGGCGGGCTTCTCGATCTGGACGGTCGGCGTCACGTCGGCCGTGGACTCGACGGCGTCCTCCGTCGAGTCGAGCGCCTCCGGGGCCTCCACGTCGACGGCTTCCTCGACCACGTCGGCGGTCTCCGGTTCGGCGGGAGCGTCGGGGGCTTCCGGCTCTGCTTCGGTCGCGTCTGCTTCGGCGGCCACTGCGTCTGCCTCGTCCGGCACCTCGGCGGGCTCGCCGACGACGTTCTCCTCGACGAGCTGATCGCCCGACGCCGCTGCTGCGGCGGCCGCGACCTCGGCGGGAACGGCGAACGCCTTCGTCGGCGACTCGGAGTCGCCGCCCTTGGGCTCCGGAGCCTCCGGAGCGGAGTCCTCCAGCTTCACGACCCGGGTCGGTGCGTCCGGAGTGGACTCCGAGGCGTCGGCCGCGTCGTTGTTCTGGTCGCGACGAGCGCGGAATGCGCCGACCACCTTGTCGATGGCGGCGGACTTGTCGTTGTCCGAGTCAGGCATGTGGCTCAATCCCATGTGTGTAAAAGGTGCTTCGCGCGTCACGCGCGTTGTCGAGACTATCGAACTAGTGCGATCAGGGCCTCCTCGGAGGCTTCGGATGAATGATTCAATGGACGGGTGACGTCATTCGGAGATCTTCTCGGACCGCAGCCCACCCTCCTCACCGGAGACGACGAGGCGGAATCGGACCTGCTCAACGGCGCCGACCCGGCGTCGGTCGCGGCAGAGCACCCGACGGCCTCGATCGCGTGGGCGTACCTCGCCGAAGCGTCGCTCGAGGGTGCGACGTCCGGCACAGAGCCGGACACGGCACGAATCGTCGCCGCCTACGCCTACGCTCGAACCGGCTACCACCGCGGACTCGACCAGCTGCGGCGCCACGGGTGGAAGGGCTTCGGGCCCGTTCCGTGGAGTCACGAGCAGAATCAGGGCTTCCTCCGCTGCGTCGGCGCGCTGGCCCGCGCCGCGGACGCCATCGGCGAGGAGGACGAGCACCTCCGCTGCCTCGACCTCCTCAACGACAGCGATCCGCGCGCGATCAGCGAACTCGGTCTCGATTAGTCGGAGCGTGCGCTGAGCAACACGCCGCAGTCGATCCGCGACGCCCATCACGCCGGTGACCAGGCGTTGCGGACGATGCGTGCACGGATCGCCCGTCGCATTCCGCGCTGGCTGTTCGTCCGACTCCGCCGCCTCTGGCTGTCGCTGGTCCCGATCACTCAGTGCGCCATCGCCGCCGGTCTGGCGTGGTGGGTGGCCGCCGACCTCCTGCAGCACGCGCGGCCGTTCTTCGCGCCGATAGCCGCGGTCGTCTCCCTCGGCCTGTCCTTGGCGAAACGCTGGCGGCGGTCGGTCGAACTCATCGGCGGCGTCCTGATCGGCATCTTCGTCGGCGACCTCGTGATCTCGGCGATCGGCTCCGGCGCCTGGCAGATCACCGTCGTGGTCGCGGTGGCGATGAGCATCGCGGTGTTCCTCGACGGCGGGCTGATGATCCCGATTCAGTCGGCGTCGTCCGCGGTGCTGATCGCGACGCTGATCCCACCGGGGCCGGGCAGCCTCGACCGCGCCGTCGACGCGCTGATCGGCGGCGTCATCGGCATCCTCGTCGTCGCCGTCGTCCCGGTGAATCCCGCTCGCCGTGCACGACGGGACGCGGCGGAGATCCTGCACACGCTCAAGAATCTGTCGGCCGACCTCGCAGTCGGCCTTCGCACCCACGACGAGGACGCCGTCTACCGCGTGCTCGCGTCGGCCCGTGGCACCCAGGCGGGCATCGAAGCTCTCCGCAGCGATGTGGTCGCCGGTCGCGAAGTGGGGCGCCTCTCGCCCCTGTACTGGTCGTCCCGCGAACGACTCAAGCGGATCGCGGCCACGGCCGATCCCATCGACAACGCGGTTCGGAACTTCCGCGTGATCACCCGTCGATGCCTGGGCGTCACCCAGCGCGGGGTCACGATCGAACCGGCGATCGTCGAGATCATCGACTCGTTGTCGGGCGGATTCGAGATGCTGCGCGCCATGATGATGGCCGAGCCGGGGGAGTCGCCGGATCAGGCGGACGCCGCGCGTGAGATCCGATCGATCGTCCGCAAGGCCCGCACGTCGATCGCCGACAACGTCGAGGACATCTCGGAGACCGCGGTGCTGGTGGAGTTGCGGTCGCTGCTCGTCGACATGCTCATGGTCGCGGGACTGAAGCGGTCGTCGGCGATCGCTCAACTCCATCTCAACCGATGAACCAGCGCTGCTGAGCGCTTCATCCGTCTGTCACGGTTGACATATTCAATATTGCGCATATATTGAGGTCATGGGTAGTGAGCATGGGCATGAGGGGCATTCGCACGGACCGACGGCCGCCGACCTGGCCTCGGGTGCGGTGAACCGCAGGCTGTGGCCGATGGTCGTCTCCGTGGTCATCATCGGAGGCTTCTTCGTCGTCGAGCTGGTCGCCGGACTCGTCTTCGGATCCCTCGCGCTGGTGGCCGACGCCGGGCACATGCTGACCGACGTCGTCGCGCTGTGCATGGGACTCGCTGCACTCCTCCTGGCCCGACACGGTCGAGTGACCGACGGTCGCAGTTTCGGCTGGTATCGCGCCGAGGTGTTCACCGCTGTGGTCAACGCGGTACTGCTGATCGGCGTCGGAGTGTTCGTCCTCGTCGAGGCGATCCGGCGCATCGGCACCGATCCCGAAGTGCCCGGTGGTGCGATGATCATCGTCGCGACCCTCGGCCTGCTCGCCAACATCGTCGTGATGTTCCTGCTGCGCAGCGACGCGGAGGGATCGATCGCCGTCCGCGGCGCATACCTGGAGGTCCTGGCGGATGCGGTCGGCAGCGTCGGCGTCCTGGTCGCCGGTGTCATCGCGATGACGACCGGCTGGGGCTACGCGGACCTGGTGGTCGCGGTGCTCATCGCGCTCTGGGTGGTGCCCCGCGCGGTGAAACTGGCGCGCGACGCCCTGAAGATCCTCAATCAGCAGGCCCCCGCGCA
>JASLJL010000018.1 GCA_030152405.1 Gordonia sp. (in: high G+C Gram-positive bacteria)
GTGGTGATCTCGACCGGCGGCGAGGTGATCCAGGAGACGCGGCACTTCCACGAGGCCGACGGCACCACCTCGGCGGGACGCCGCAAGGAGACCGCCGAGGACTACCGCTACTTCCCGGAGCCCGACCTGCCGCCGGTGATCGCCGACCCGGAATGGGTCGAGTCGATCCGCGCGACCCTCCCGGAGCTGCCGTGGGTGCGCCGCGCCCGGATCCAGCAGGAGTGGGGCGTGTCTGACGAGGTGATGCGCGACCTGATGAACGTCGGCGCCGTCGACCTGATCATGGCCACCGCCGAAGCTGGGGCGTCCGCAGACGCCGCGCGCAGCTGGTGGGTCTCGTTCCTGGCACAGCAGGCCAACGCACGGGACGTCGAGCTCGCCGATCTCCCGATCAGCCCGCGACAGGTGGCCGAGGTGATCGGCCTCGTCGACGAGGGCAAGCTCACGAACAAGCTCGCGCAACAGGTCGTCACGGCGGTCCTCGACGGCGAGGGCGAGCCGACGCAGATCGTCGCCGATCGCGGTCTCGAAGTGGTCCGTGACGACTCGGCGCTGCAGAAGGCGGTGGACGAGGCGCTCGCCGCCAACCCCGACATCGCCGACAAGATCCGCAGCGGCAAGGTGCAGGCGGCAGGCAAGATCGTCGGCGACGTCATGAAGGCGACCCGCGGTCAGGCCGATCCGGCCCGCGTGAAGGAACTCGTTCTTGCCGCCTGCGGAGCCTGACGTCGGGGATCGACCCGCCCGGGCCGAGGCCGCACGGCCTTACGTGCGGTCTTCGGCGGGCGGGGTCGGGCTTGCGACGGCCACCCGGTCGTCGGTGCCGACGGGCTTTCCTCCCGGTGCAGTCTTGTTCACCGTCGCCAACTGGTACGCGGCGCCGCCGAAGGTGGTGAGTCGGCCCACTGCGCCGTACTTCTTCGACTGGTCCTCCGGCGACGGCTGACCCACGCTCGGGCTCGCTCCCGTCGGCTTCGTGAACACGTCGATCCGCTTCTTGGACGCGACGGACACCGCGATCCACGTCGATCCCGTCGCACAACCGGTAAGGCCGGGCCGATCGGGCCAGGTCCACAGCGGTTTCAGCGAGTTTTGGCTTACCAGCGAGAGCCGGTCGCCCGCCGCACCGCTGTCGGCCACGAACATCCGACCGTCCGAGCTGTCGCGGCACAGCGCGACGTTCGAACCGAGGCCCGTGGCCTCGATCTTCGGTCGCGGGTTCGGCTGGTTCGGGTCGATCGTGAAGATCTTGCCCGCCAACGACGAGCGGTCGTTCGCCGACGCCGTGCTTCCGGCGTCGCCCGTCGCCACGGTCAGTTCGTTGGGGCCGGTGAACGCGATCGACCCCATGTTGCCGGTGGCGCCCTTCGGGATGCCGGTCAGGATCGGCTTCACCGAACCCGTCGACGCGATCCGCACGACCCGGTTGTCCGAGCCGGTGGTGATCAGCGCGAAGATCATCTGATCCTGCATCCACGTCGGCGACAGCTCGAAGTCGATCAGGCCGCCGTCGCCGGACGCGTCGACGTCGACTTTCGCGACGGTCCGCTGCGGTCCGTACCGCTTGGAGAGGATGATCGAGCCGGTCGTCCGCTCGGCCACGTACGTGGTCTGGCCCTGTGCGTCGGCGGGCCGGACACCGGACGTCGACGCGAGACACGTCGCGATGATCGAGGGATCGGGGTCGATGCAGGGCCCGGTCGGCGGGGGACCGTCGTCACCGGACTGCGGCGGATTCGACGGGACGTCCGGTCGGTAGACCGCCGACGGCACCTGGCTGAACGTGCCCTCATCGGCCGTCGTCTCCTGATCGGCGAAGCTCGCGCACCCGGCTGAGGCCGCCGCGGCGACGAGAGCGACGGCTGCGGCGGCGGCACGCCGCGAGAGGTTCGAAGGCAGCGGCATGTCGTCCACCCTAATTGATCGTTACCAAATCGTCGGGTGGCGCTCAGCCGGTACTCATGCGACTGCGCCTAACCTCGGGTGTGTGAAGAGTTCCAACGACAGCGATCCGACGCCGACTGGCGGACCGGCGCCGCGACGGCCCCGCCGCCCGCAGCCCGGCCGCGACAGTTTCATCGAGCAGCACGGTCGTCGCCCGGCGCCGGAACCCACGCCGCTCGACGATGAAGCGGTCGAGGCTCCCGACGTCATCGACGATCGGGCGGACACCGAGTCGTCTCCGCCGACCGAGCACATCGACCTGGCGCCCTCGCCCGCCGACGACACCGACACCGGGGTCATCGAGCGTGTCGACACGGCGGACGAACCCACCGAGGCCACGACGCGACTGCCCCGCAGCGACGTCCCGGTGACCTCGTACGACGAGCCGGTTCAGACCGAGCCGTTCTCGGGCGCCGACGACGAGAGCGACCGTCCGCGTGGTGAACGGCGCACCGCGGAACACCTGACCCAGGATCCGCTGCCGTACATCGAGCCGCAGCCGACCACGCCGATCGAGACTCCGGAGTACGTCACGGAGCCGTTCGACCCGGAACCCGTGGAGGAGCCGGTCGTCGTGGCGGCCGAGCCCGCACCGGTCCGGCGCGGCACCCTCGACCTGGGACTGCTCATCCTGCGTCTCGCGGTGGGTGGGATCTTCACCGTCCACGGTCTCCAGAAACTGACCGGGTGGATGAACGGCCCCGGACCGGACGGATTCGCCGACTACCTGCAGAACATCCCCGATCCGAGCCTCGGCTTCGATCCGGACGCCACCAAGTGGCTGTCGTTGGTCGGCGGCGTCAGCGAGACGGCGGGCGGCATCCTGCTGATCCTCGGTCTGCTGACCCCGATCGCGGGATCCGCGGTGCTCGGCAGCATTCTCATCGCCATGACGTACAAGGCGACGTTGGCGGGCGGCGTGTGGTTCTTCGCCTCCGACGGCGACTACAACGGCATCGAGTTCGAAGTGATGCTCGCCGCGGCCGCCGCAGCCCTGATCCTGACCGGGCCGGGACTGTATTCGTTCGACCGCAGGTGGGGCTGGGCACGCCGCCCGGCCTGGGGATCGGCCGTCTGGCTGCTCATCGGCATCGGTGCCGCCATCGCGGTCTGGATCGTCTTCAACGGAGCTAACCCGCTGGTCAAGAACTGAACCGACGAGTGAGGCCCTCCAGCGAATCGCTGGAGGGCCTCACTTCTCGACCTGGCTCGGTCAGTCGACGACGCGGACCGCGCCCTTGTCGGCGGATGTGGCGAGCTTCGCGTAGGCGCGCAACGCGGTGGTGACGGGACGCTGACGGTCCTTCGGCTGCCACGGGTTCTCCGAGGCCTCCATCTTGGCGCGGCGTTCGGCGAGGGTCTCGTCGTCGACGAGGACCTTCAGGGTGCGGGTCTTCACGTCGATGAGGATCTCGTCGCCGTTCTCCACCAGCCCGATGTCGCCGCCCGCGGCCGCCTCGGGGGAGGCGTGACCGATGACCAGACCCGATGAGCCGCCCGAGAACCGGCCGTCGGTGACCAGACCGCACTTCTTGCCCATGCCGGTGCCCTTCATGAAGGCGGTCGGGTGCAGCATCTCCTGCATGCCGGGACCGCCTGCGGGGCCTTCGTAACGGATCACCAGGACCTCGCCGGCCTGCAGTTCCTTCGACAGGATCGCGTGGACGGCGTCTTCCTGGCTCTCGACGACGCGCGCCGGGCCCTGGAAGTGCCACAGCGCCTCGTCGACGCCTGCGGTCTTCAGGATGGCGCCGTTCTGGGCGATGTTCCCGTGGAGGACGGCGAGACCGCCCTCGACCGTGTACGCGTGCTCCTTGTCGCGGATGCAGCCGTCTGCGGCGTCCGTGTCGAGCGACTCCCAGCGGTTCGACGTGGAGAACGGCTCGGTGGTGCGGACGCCGCCCGGCGCCGCGTGGAACAGTTCGATCGCCTGCTCGGTGGCGGTGCCGCTGCGGATGTCCCAGTCGGCGAGGTACGCGTCCAACGACGACGAGTGCACCGGTCGGACGTTCGTGTTCAGCAGCCCGGCGCGGTTGAGCTCGCCGAGGATGGCGGGGATGCCGCCTGCGCGGTGGACGTGCTCCATGTAGTAGTTCGGTGAGTTGGGCGCGACCTTCGCCAGGCACGGGACGTTCCGGGAGATCCGGTCGATGTCGTGCAGGTCGAAGTCGACCTCGCCCTCCTGTGCTGCGGCCAGGATGTGCAGAACCGTGTTGGTGGAGCCGCCCATCGCGACGTCCAGGGCCATGGCGTTCTCGAACGCCTCGCGGGTGGCGACGCTGCGGGGGAGGACCGACTCGTCGTCGTTCTGGTAGTACTGCTTCGCGATGTCGACGACGAGTTCGCCTGCGCGCGTGAACAGGTCGCGGCGGGCCGTCTGCGTGGCGAGCGTGGAGCCGTTGCCCGGCAGCGAGAGCCCGAGGGCCTCGGTGAGGCAGTTCATCGAGTTGGCGGTGAACATGCCCGAACACGAACC
>JASLJL010000078.1 GCA_030152405.1 Gordonia sp. (in: high G+C Gram-positive bacteria)
GGACCGTCGACGTGGATGCGACCTCGGCGCTGGTGCGGGCGGCCGGGGCCGCCGACGTCACGTTCCACCGAGCGCTGGACGTGACGCCCGATCCCGTGTCGGCGCTGCGATCCCTCGCCGACCTCGGTGTGCGTCGCGTCCTGACGTCGGGTGGAGCACCCGCCGCCGGCGACGGTCTGGACACTCTGTCCCGCCTGGTCCGGGCCGGCACCGGAGTCGAGATCATGGCGGGCGGTGGAGTGACGCCGGACGTCATCGGATCACTGATCGACGTCGGGGTCGACGCGGTGCACCTGTCGGCGAAGACCCTCGTGGCCGACGTCGGCGCCACCGGACCCGGCGGCGGCACCGCCGCGGGACTGGAGGTCACCGACCGCGCCGTGGTCGCCGCGGCGCGTGCCGCGACCTATGCGAAGAGGTAGCCGGCGCTGAGCGCTGCCGCGGTCACCAGGCCGCGGTAGTGCTCGCCGATCCGCACCACGTACACGTCGACGGTCTTCACGTCGTCCACCTCGAACTCGGCGAGACATGCCCCGCCCGCCAGGCGGTGCAGCCCGGTGAGCCGGGTCGTGGCGAGCGGGCCGGCGCCGGAGTCGTCGGCGTCGTACAGCTCGACGATGTCGCCGTAGGCGATCTGCGCCGATCCCACCGCGGCGCGAGTCCCGCAGTCGACGGTCACCGCACCCATGGCGGTGATCGTCGACCGTTCCTGATAGCCCCGGACGAGTGCCGTGACGCCGAGTGCCACCATCACCACGACTGCGACGACGGTGCCGGTCCGGATCAACCAGCGGTTGCGCTGCTGCCACGACTTCGGTGGCAGCGGCGGTCCCGGCGGGAGGTGGAACCGGAAGTCGACCGGCCCGGTCGGCGCAGTCATGACTTCGGCGGGAAGTACTTGATGAGTGCTTCCTGAACGACGGACGCGGCGAGCGTCCCGTCGCGCATGAAGTACCGGCCGGACCCGATGCCACGCGAGCCCGCCGCCACCGGCGACTCGGTCGCGTAGAGCAGCCAGTCGTCGAACCGGAACTCGCGGTGGAACCAGATCGAATGATTGACCGTCGCGGCGAACAGCCGGTCGATCCCCCACGACAGACCGTGCGTGGTGATGATCGAATCGAGGACGGTGGTGTCCGACGAATAGGCCAGCGCGCCCATGTGGAGAAGCGGATCGTCGGACAGCGGTCCGTCGGTCTTCATCCACGCCCGGTTGTGGTTCAGCTGCTCTCCGGTGCCCTTCATCTTCCACGTCGGTGCGTTCGCGAACCGCACGTCGATGGGATGGAGGGCCTTCACGAACGCCTCGACGGTGTCCTCGTAGCCTTCGAAGTGCTCGCTGATGGGCGGCAGATCCTCGGGGTACGGGACCTGCGGAATGTCGACGGCGTGCTCGAGCCCGGCCTTGTTGTCCTGGAACGCGACGAGCATCGTGAAGATCACCTCGTCGTCCTGCACGGCGGTGACCTGCCGATTCGCGAACGCCTTTCCGTCGCGGAATCGATCGATGCGGTACTCCAACGGCTTGGTGACGTCACCGCCGCGGATGAAGTGCGCGTGCAGTGCGTGAACCGGAGGTGCCCCGCGGGTCAGAGACCGACCCGCGGCGACCAGCCCCTGACCGAGGAGCTGGCCGCCGAACGTCCGGGCCATCACCTGCTCGGGATGCTGTCCGATGTACAGATCGTCGTCCACCCGCTCCACATCGAGAAGCTCGAGGAGAGTGCGCAGATCGTCGGACTGTTCGGTCGCCAGAGCATCGGTCATGTCACCCACCCTAAACGACGCGAGTTCAGTGATCCTGTTCGCCGATGCGGTGCACGTGGACGAAGTTCGTCGAACCGATCACCGATGCGGGGGCTCCCGCCACGATGACCACGACGTCGCCCTGCTTGAGATGTCCGCTGCCGACGAGGACGTCGTCGACCTGGTTGATCATCTCGTCGGTGTGTTGGAGCCGCACGACGAGATTCGGGTCGACACCCCAGCTCACCGACAGGTGATTGCGGGTCGACTCGGTGGCGGTGAACGCGAACAGCGGGACCCGCGAATGCAGTCGCGCCACCCGGCGGGCGGTGTCACCCGACTCGGTGAAGGCGACGATCGCGTCGACGTTCAGGCGCTCGGCGATGTCGCGGGCAGCGTAGGTGACCACACCGCGCCGCGTGCGCGGAACGTGCTTGAGCGGTGGCACGTCGCGGCTGCCGCCCTCGGCCGCGGAGACGATGCGCGCCATGGTCCGGACCGTGTCGTGCGGGTACTTGCCGACCGAGGTCTCGCCGGACAGCATCACGGCGTCGGCGCCGTCGAGCACCGCGTTCGCGACGTCGGAGGCCTCGGCGCGGGTGGGCCGCGAGTTCTCGATCATGGAGTCGAGCATCTGGGTGGCGACGATGACCGGCTTCGCGTTCTCGCGGGCCATCTGGATCGCACGCTTCTGAACGAGCGGGACCTGCTCGAGCGGCATCTCGACGCCGAGATCGCCGCGCGCCACCATGATGGCGTCGAATGCGAGGACGACGGCCTCCAGGTTGTCGATGGCCTCCGGCTTCTCGAGCTTCGCGATGACGGGGACCCGGCGTCCGACCCGGTCCATGACCTCGTGGACGAGTTCGACGTCAGCGGGACTGCGGACGAACGACAGCGCGACCATGTCGACACCGAGTCGGAGCGCGAACTCCAAGTCGGCGATGTCCTTCTCCGACATCGCGGGCACCGAGATGTTCATCCCCGGCATCGACAGGCCCTTGTTGTTGCTGACCGTGCCGCCCTCGGTGACCGTACACACCACGTCGTTGCCGTCGACGCTCTCCACAGTCAGGCCGACCTTGCCGTCGTCCACCAGGAGGCGGTCGCCGGGACGCGCGTCGATCGCCAGGTTCTTGTACGTGGTCGACACACGGTCGTGGTCGCCGAGCACGTCGTCGACGGTGATGCGGATCTGCTCGCCGTCGTTCCAGTCGACGGCGCCGTTCGGTCGGCCGTTCTCCTCGAACTTGCCGAGGCGGATCTTCGGGCCCTGGAGGTCGGCGAGGATGCCGACAGTCTTGTCTGCATTGACGCTCGCCGCGCGCACCGCGTCGTAGACGCTCTGGTGGTCGCTGTGGGCTCCGTGACTGAAGTTCAGGCGCGCGACGTTCATGCCGCACTCGACAAGAGCGGTGATGCTCTCTTCAGTGTTGGTAGCAGGGCCCAGGGTACAAACGATCTTGGTTCGACGAGTCACGTGTCAAGGCTATCGGTCGAGCGCCGACAATCCGAACCTACTGGCGGGTATCAGCGAGACGTTCACCGCCTATTCGCCCGCGGCGCTCTCACGCGTCGTCGTCACCGGTGTCTTTCGGTGCGGCAGGACGGATTTCGATGGCTCCCGCGGACCAGCCCGGGTTCTCCTCGACGACCGTGATCTCGTCGAGTCCCGAGCCCGACGACGACAAGGTGAACGACTCACTGCCCTCGTGCGCGACGATCGTGGGTGTCGACGATCGCATCTCTTCGACCGTCGGGACCTCCGGGTCGGCGAGTTCGTCTTGCGGATCGACGACGACCGGCTCGCTCTCCGCGGTGTCGGTCTCCGCATCCGGAGTGGCGTCGGCGTCGGCTGGGGTCTCGGCTTCGGCCTCGGCTTCGGTTGCAGTCTCGGCTTCGGTTGCAGTCTCGGCTTCGGTTGCAGTCTCGGCTTCGCCATCGGTCACCGCGGTGCCCTCTGGCGCTGCGTCGGTGTCCGTCGCAGCGTGAGTCTCCGCCACCGCGTCCGTGTCAGGTGCGGACTCCGCGTCGACCGCCGCGGGCGCCTCGGTCGCCGCACCGGGGTCGGCGGCAGTCGCGGTCTCGGCCGCTGCGCTGGCGGCCTCTTCGTCGGACTCGATGTTCTCGACGGGCTCCCCGTCAGTCGTCTCGTCGGCGTCGTCTTCGGTCACGTCCTGCTCGTCAGCGGCGTCGACCTCATCGACCCCCGTCTCGTCGATCTCAGCCTCGTCGACCCCAGCCTCGTCGATCTCAGTCTCGTCGGCCGTGTCGGCCACGTCTGTGTCGTCGGCCTTGTCGTCGTCCGCCGCCAGAACGGCAGCGGACGTCGCTGCAGTGGGGGGTGCGATGATCTCGGACCAGTCCGCCTCGCCGTC
>JASLJL010000163.1 GCA_030152405.1 Gordonia sp. (in: high G+C Gram-positive bacteria)
CGAACAGAAGGACCGCACCGACGACAAGCCGGCGCGGTCCTTCTGTTCGTGCCTCAACTTCGCGATCGTGCTTCAACATCACTGGACAGCCTGAGCTCAGGCTGGTCAGTGATGTTGAGGCACGATTTCCGCATTGAGGCACGACGCAGGTCGAGTCCCCTGCTTCCGAGCATCTTTGAACCCAAGCCCAGGTGAACTCTCAGGGATCCTTGACGGCAACCGGATCCTCGCGGCCGCGCACTGCGTCGCGTGGCACCAGTCCGATGGCGACCAGCGGTGCGACGGCGGCCACGGCGAAGGCGGCGGGGTACCCGGCCGCCTCGATGAGTCCGCCGAACAGGGGAGTGGTCGCGGCGGTCGTCACGTATTGGGCGGTGTTCTGGACGCCGAGGCTGCGGCCGCTCCACGAGGGGCCGGCGAACTCGGCGATCGCGGTGAACGCCAGACCGTTGTCGGCGACGGTGCTGATCGAGGCGATGACCATCACGGCGGCCGCGACGGGGCTGCCGATCCAGTCGGTGAGGGCGAGCAGCGCGGTGGTCACACCGGCGGCGACGGCGATGGACCGGATCGGGCGCATCCGCGAGCCCGTCACGTCGGACAGTCGGCCCGCCGCGATGCGTCCGAGCGCACCGATCACCTGGGTCGCGGTGACCAGCGCGCCCGCGCTGAACGCCGACCAGCCGTGACCGACGATCAGCCATGCGGGCACGAACGTCCAGAGCATCGACTGCGGGATCACCAGCAGCACGCTGACGGCGTGGACGCGCTGGAGGAAGCGCGCTCCGCGATACGGGTTGCTCGTCGCGGCGACGGCCGACGCGGCGGGCGCCGGAGGATCGACGACCGCGGCCGCCACCGCGACCAGCCCGATCGCGGTCACCGCGACCGGCACGGTCAATGCGGCGGCGAGTCCCCAGCGATCGGCGAACACCGGCATCGTCAGGGCGCACACGCCGATTCCCAGCGGCTGCGCCATCTGGCGGACGCCCATCGCCGTGCCCCGCTGGTCGGCGGGAAACCATCCGACCACGATTCGTCCGCTCGCCCCGTTCGCGGCGCCGGAACCCAGTCCGCCGATCAGCAACGGGATCACCAGTGCGGTGAAGCCGCCGCCCGACTCGGCGACGACGAGCGCGGCGGTGGTGCCTGCCAAGGTGACCGCGAGTGACACCAACAGGACGCGCCGTTCGCCGAACCGATCGAGCGCCGCACCCCAGGCGATGATCGTCAGCGTCAAGCCGATCGTCGGCACCGCGGCCAGCGTGGCCGCGTCGGTCAGGGACATCCCGTGATCGCGGTGCAGCACCGGAATCACGTACGCGACGCCGGCGGTGGCGCAGGTGGTGGTCATCGCGGCGACGAGGGAGCAGACGAGCATCGTCCACCGTCGGGTCGCTGACATGGTCTCGGTCATCTGAACACCTCGCTTGCGAATCTCATATATTGGAACAACGATTTCATATTCTAGAACACGACCGAGAGTGCGTTAACCTTCCGGGTATGAAACTGGGTCGTGTCGCAAGTCCGGACGGCGTCGCATTCGTCGCCGTCGAAGGTGAAGAGGGCCAGGAGACGGCCCGCGAGATCGCCGAGCATCCGTTCGGGGATCCGACGTTCACCGGGCGTACGTGGAAACTCGCGGACACGCGTCCGCTCGCCCCGATTCTGGCCACCAAGATCATCGCGATCGGCAAGAACTATGCCGCGCACGCTGTGGAGATGGGGTCCGAGGCTCCAGCCGATCCGGTGATCTTCTCCAAGCCCAACACCTCGATCGTGGGGCCCGGCGCCGCGATCGTCCGCCCGCCGTCGTCCGAACGCGTCGACTTCGAAGGCGAACTCGCCATCGTGATCGGTCGCCCGTGCAAGGACGTCCCGGCGGCCAAGGCCAAGGACGTGATCCTCGGTTACACGGTCGCCAACGACGTGACCGCCCGCGACCAGCAGGCGTACGACGGTCAGTGGACGCGGGCCAAGGGCTACGACACCTTCTGCCCGCTCGGCCCGTGGATCGTCACGGACTTCGACCCGACCGACGTCGCGATCACGACCACGCTCGACGGCGAGGTCAAGCAGTCGAGCCGCACCTCGTTGATGCTGCACTCGATCGGCGAGATCGTCGAATGGGTCTCCCGCGTGATGACGCTCCTGCCCGGCGACGTGATCCTGACCGGTACGCCCGAGGGCATTGGGCCGATGGTCGCCGGACAGACCGTGTCCGTCACCGTGGAGGGAATCGGAACGCTCAGCAACCCGGTGATCGACAAGTGACCCGCGCCGCGCGTGTGGCGCCGGTACAGGTCCGCAACGGCGACGTCGTCCTCTCGTGCACGGCGGTCGGCGACGGTCCGCTGGTCGTGATGGTGATGGGCACCGGCAGCCCGGGGCGCGTGTGGCACGCGAACCAGCAGCCCGCGCTCGTCAAGGCCGGGTATCGGGTCGTGACGTTCGACAACCGCGGCGTCGCGCCGTCCAGCGAATGTGCGGACGGATTCGCGCTCGCCGACATGGTCGCCGACACCGCGGCCGTCGTCGAGCACTTCGGCGCCCCCGCCTTCGTGGTCGGGACGTCATTGGGCGCCCGGATCACGCAAGAGCTCGCGCTCGCCCGCCCCGACCTCGTCCGCGCTGCCGTGATGTTGGGCACGTACGGTCGGACCACACCTCTCTTGACGGCCTACAACGAGGGCGAGCGCGCACTCCTCGACGCCGGTCGGGAACTGCCCGCGCCGTTCTTCGCGGCCATCACCGCGCACATGAACCTGTCGCCGACGACGCTGGCCGACGACAGGTCGGCGCGCGACTGGCTCGACATCATCGGGTTCGGCGGGCAATCGTCGACGCCGGGCGTGCGAGCTCAGCTCGACCTGCCCGAGCGCGACCAGAACCGTCTCGCGGCGTACCGCTCGATCACTCGACCCTCGCTCGTGGTCGGATTCGCCGACGACCGCACCCTTCCGGTGCACTTGGCGCGCGAAGTGGCCGATGCGATCCCGGGCGCGCAGTACGAGGAGATCGCCGACGCCGGGCACTTCGGCTACCTCGAACGACCCGAGGCGGTCAACGAACTGCTCGTCGGATACCTCGACTCGCACCGCTGACTCCGGACGAGAGCGGTCGGCGCCGATGACATAGGCTGACCTGCATGACTACCGGTGAAAACGTTCGCGTCCGATTCTGTCCGTCACCCACCGGAACCCCGCACGTCGGGCTCGCTCGGACGGCACTGTTCAACTTCGCGCAGGCGCGTCACGAGGGCGGCACGTTCGTGTTCCGCATCGAGGACACCGACGCCGCGCGCGACAGTCAGGAGTCGTACAACGCGATCCTGGATGCGCTGCGCTGGCTCGGCCTCGAATGGGATGAGGGGCCCGAGGTCGGCGGCCCGTACGCGCCGTACCGACAGTCCGAGCGGAAGCAGTTGCATCTCGACGTCGTCGCCAAGCTCCTCGAGGCGGGGGAGGCGTACGAGGCGTACTCGACGCCGGAGGAGGTCGAGGCGCGTCACCTCGCGGCCGGCCGGAACCCGAAGCTCGGGTACGACAACTTCGACCGCGATCTGACCGACGAGCAGCGTGAGGCGTTCCGCGCCGAAGGTCGCAGTCCCGTCGTGCGGCTGCGCATGCCCGACGCCGATCTCGCGTGGGACGACCTGGTGCGCGGCACCACCACGATCAAAGCGGGCACGGTGCCCGACTTCGCGCTCACTCGCGCCAACGGCGATCCGCTGTACACACTGGTGAATCCGGTGGACGACGCACTGATGAAGATCACGCACGTCCTGCGCGGCGAGGATCTGCTCTCGTCGACGCCTCGGCAGATTGCGCTGTACCAGGCCCTCATCCGGATCGGCGTCGCCGACGCGGTGCCGGAGTTCGCGCATCTTCCGTTCGTGATGGGAGAGGGCAACAAGAAGCTCTCCAAGCGCGACCCCGAGTCGAACCTGTTCCATCACCGCGACCGCGGCTTCATCCCCGAAGGGTTGTTGAACTATCTCGCCCTGCTCGGGTGGGGATTCTCCGGCGATGAGGACATCTTCACGCTGGACGAGATGATCGGCGCGTTCGACGTCCGCAACGTGAAC